>NZ_AOMD01000013.1 GCF_000336915.1 Halococcus saccharolyticus DSM 5350
TCGGGATCGGCAGCGATCTCCTCACACGCTGCCGCCACCCCCGGCGAGTACGCCAGCGAGAGGTCCCGTTGGGTGTTCGTGGGTTTGGTGGTCGCGATCTCGATCTTGCCCGGCGGTTCCTGACGGTGGTACTCCAGCGAGTCCTCGTCCAGTCCCATGCCGACCCTCTTCGGGGACGGGGTAAAAAATCTATCCGAAATCGACTTTCGACGATCGACGAACTAACTGATTCGTGTTTCGTAGTGAAGCGACGACGGCACGGTGGCGGTCAGCGAGGATGTGGTTGATCTTCCGACGGGGCAGTCGTCCGGCAAGCCAGTTTCTACGAGGGCTCCGACAAGTGGTTGGACAAGGATAAGTGCGCTCAGGGCGGAGTTCCGTCGATGGGACTCCGATTTCGGCACTTGGCCGCCGTCACCACCGGATTGACGTTCGCGCTCATCCTGCTCGGGGTGTACACCGCCGCAGCGGGCGCGGGACTGTCGTGTGGGGCGCGGTGGCCGCTGTGCAACGGCGCGGTGTTCGGGCTGTTCCCGGCGAACTGGCCGAGCTTCATCGAGTGGTTCCACCGTCTCGTCGCGATGATCACCGGATTCTTCATCCTCGGGACGACCTACGTGGCGTGGCGGGACGGGAAGGACCGCCGGACCCGCATCGCCAGCGCGATCGCGCTCGTCACACTGCCGGTGCAGGTCCTGCTCGGTGGGGCCACCGTGACGATCTACACCGCTCTCGTACAGGTGATTCACCACGCTGCTGCCCTCGTGATTTTCGCCGCGCTGGTCGCCACCACCGTGTGGGCCTACGAAACGCCCGACACCAACCGAACGAGCGCCGGCACTACCACCGGAATGAGCGCCGACGACTGAGACGCTCCCCCGATCCTGTTTCACGCCGTTCGGTCCACGGCACTGAACTGGTATCTCGTTCTACGATCCAGTATCCATGGTCGCTCGTCGATGGGCGTTTTTGGAGACGTTCTCGCCCGGCTCACGGAGTGACGCTGGCGAAAGGTTGAAACGTTCGTTATCCCCACGCAGGGTATGGATCGTAACGATCTGACGACGCGACGCGGGTATCTGAAGGCGACTGGCGCGGGTGTGGCGGCACTATCGCTCGCCGGTTGTGTCGGTGGTGGTGGCGACGGAAACGGCAGCGGGAGTGGAAACGAGAGCGGTGATGGTGGAGGCGGTGCCAACGGTAGTGGCGGCGGTGACGGTGGCAACGGAAGTAGTGACAACGCGAGTGGCGGAAGCGGTGGAAACGACACCGGCGGTAACGAGAGTAGCGGGAACGAGAGCGGTGATTCGGCCGAACAGGAGACCATCGTGATCGGCTCGGACATCCCGTACAAGCCGTTCGAGTACCGCACGAACGACGACGAACTCGTCGGGTTCGACGTCGGGATCGCCGATGCGGTCTTCGGCGAGCAGTTGGGCATGACGCCGAACTTCAAAGCCACCGCGTTCGACACGATCATCCCGTCGCTCAACAACGGCAACTTCCGGGTCATCATGAGCGCGATGACGATCAACGACGAGCGCGCACAGAAGGTCGACTTCTCGGACCCGTACTTCACGGCGTATCAGACAATCGTCGTGCTCCAGAACAGCGATATCTCCGCGAAGGAGGACCTGAAGGGCAAGACCGTCGGCGTCCAGAAGGGGACGACCGGTGAGGGCGCTGCCGAGGCGTTGAAAGAGGAGTTCGACGGCGACCTCACCATCCAGTCGTACGACCAGATCCCCGGCGCGTTCAGCGCACTGAACAACAACCAGGTCGTCGCGGTCATCAACGACAACACCGTCAACGGCCAGTTCGTCGACGAGAACTCGGACATCGCCCGGTTCGTCGAGGGAGAGGGCGAAGCCGCTGCCCAGGGCAAGAACGCCCCGCCGTACCTCACCCTCACCGTCGAGGAGTACGGTATCGCCTTCCGGAAGGACGACGACGACCTCAAAGGGAGGGTGAACGAGGCGCTCGCGACTATCAGGGACAACGGCACCTACGAGGAGATTTACAACGAGTACTTCGACGCCTGAACCACCAACAGCTATCACTGCGTCCTGCCAACTATCATCAATGACCGAGTCATATTCGGACGCGACCACGACGGACGAGACCGGAAACCGGTTGTTCAACGACAGCACGCTGAAGTGGGTCGGTGTCGCCGTCGCCGGCGTGTTCACCCTCGGTGTCGCGGCGTTTCTCGCGTACATCGTGGTCGTGCAGGTCGACTTCGATCTCCTCGTGGAGGTGGTCCATCCACAGTTCACCGACGCGTTCATCACGGTGCTTCGCATCGTCGTCATCAGCAGCGTGCTGTCGGTCATCGCCGGGGTCGCCGTCGGCCTCGGCCGTGTCTCCCAGACGCGTTTCACGCGAACGATCGCGCGCGGATACATCGAGTTCTTCCGCGGGACGCCACTGCTCTTCCAGTTAATGGTCATCTTCCTCGGCGTGCCGACGTTCTGGCCGCCGGGCGCGTTCCCGATCTCGAACTTCGCGGTTCCCGCGGCCATCATCGGGTTGACACTGAACCACGCGGCGTACATCGGCGAGGCGATCCGGGGTGGCATCGAGGCCGTGCCGGACGGTCAGATGGAGGCGGCCCGCTCGCTCGGGCTCTCGTACATCCAGTCGATGCGGGAGGTCGTTCTGCCACAGGCGTGGCGTAACGCCCTGGCGGCCATCGGCAACGATCAAGTCATCCTCGTGAAGGACACCTCGCTTCTGACCGTGATCGCGGTCCCCGAACTCATCAGCGCGTTTCGCAATGTGAACAGCAACAACTTCGATGCGTGGACGCCGATCGTCATCGTCGCGGTCGCGTATCTGCTGATCACCATTCCGCTCGGGAAAGTCGTCAGCTATCTCGAAGCGCGCGCTGACCCCGCGAGTGATCGACGATGAGCCGGACTCACGACGCGCCGCTCGTCGAGTTCGAGGGCGTGGACAAGTACTTCGGTGAAGCACACGTGCTGAAGGACATCGATCTCGCGATCGACGACCGGGAGGTCTGTGTCGTCGTCGGTCCGAGCGGCAGCGGGAAGTCGACGCTGCTGCGGTGTACCAACCGGCTCGAAGAGATCCAGTCGGGCGACATCCGCCTGGCGGGCGAATCGATCTCGGCACCGGGTGCGAACGTCGACCGGCTCCGCCAGCGCATCGGGATGGTGTTCCAGAGCTTCAATCTCTTCCCCCACAAGACCGCACTCGAAAACGTCACGCTCGGGCCGATGAAGGTGCGCGGGCTCTCGAAAGCCGAGGCCACCGACCGCGCCGATCGGCTGCTCGATCGGGTCGGGCTCTCGGGCCAGGACGACTCCTACCCGAACCAGCTTTCGGGGGGCCAACAACAGCGCGTCGCGATCGCCCGTGCGCTCGCGATGGAGCCCGAAGTGATGTTGTTCGACGAGGTGACGAGCGCGCTCGACCCCGAACTCGTCGGCGAGGTGCTCGAAGTGATGCGGGGCCTCGCCGACGAGGGGATGACGATGATGGTCGTGACCCACCAGATGGGGTTCGCCCGCGAGGTCGGTGACCGCGTGGTGTTGATGTCCGAAGGTCGAATCGTCGAAACCAGCGACCCGGAACGGTTCTTCGCCGATCCCGACACCGAACGTGGCCAGCAGTTCCTCTCGCGGCTGCTCTGACCTACAGTTCGGTGACGACCTCGATTCCGTTTGTTTCGTACTCGCTCATCGCGGCGAGGCGCTCGGAAACGTCGTCGAGTCCGACCTCACGCGTGACGAGGCGGCCGGGATCGAGAACGCCGCTCTCGACGAGTCGGAGCACCTCGTCGTAGCCCGTCGGCGACAGCCCTCGCACTCCCAAAAAATCGATCTCTCCTCGGGCGATCGCGTCGGTCGGCAGCGCGATCTCGCCGCGCTCGGCGTCGGTCGTCAGTCCGACCTGGACGTGACGGCCGCGCCGCCGGAGGCTCTCGACCGCATCGTGACATGTCTCCTGCCTGCCGAGCGCGTCCATCGTGACGTGCGCGCCACCGTCGGTGAGCGCCGCGATCGCTCCCGGTACGTCGTCGGTTTCAGCCCCGTTCACCGTCTCAGTCGCACCGACCTTGCTCGCGAGATCGAGGGTTGCGTCGTCGACATCGACCGCGACGACCCGTGCGCCGAGCGCGCTCGCGATCTGCACCGCCGAGAGACCCACCCCGCCACAGCCGAACACCGCGACCCACTCGCCGGCCGCAATGTCGGCGCGGCGGACGAGCGCGTTGAACGCCGTGACGTATCGACAGCCGAGCGCCGCCGCGTCGACTGGCGCGACGCTCTCCCCCAATTTCGTGAGATTGTACGCGGCGTTCGGGACGTGAACCCGCTCGGCGAACGCGCCCGGCGCGTCGGACTCGAATCCGAGCGCGCGGTCGTCGGGGCAAATGTTCCCGTGGCCGGTCACACACTCGTCGCAGACACCACACCCGAGGTTGAACGGGATCGCGACGCGCTCGCTACCCTCGAAGGCGGTGACGTGATCACCGGTCTCGACGATTCGACCGACGGGCTCGTGACCGAGGATCTGCCCACGAGGAACCTTGTCGTCGGCCCACTCGCCGTGGCCCTGCCAGGCGTGCCAGTCGCTCCGGCAGATGCCGCAGGCCTTGACCGAGACCACGACTCCGTGGTTCTCAACGTCGGGCGGTGCGACCGACTCGATCGCGAGCGGTTCGCCGTATTCCTGGAGAACTGCGGCGCGCATGTGTGTCGTTCGCACTGGACTGTGAAAAGCGTCGCCGGCCGCCGCTAGCCGCTTCAGTAGAAATCCCCGAGACCGGACTGGGAGTCGTCAGCCTGGTCGTCTCCAGCATCCGCGCCTTGATCGCCCTCCTCGTCCGTATCGGTCGGATCGTCGCTTGCCTCGTCGTCGTCAGAATCGTCGTTCGTCTCGGGTTCCTCGATCGTTCGCGTCGCGCCCTCGAACGCCCCCTCGGCGTGTGAAACCGCCTCCTTGTCGCGCAATTCGGCGGCGTCGGCGACGATGTCCTGGACCTTGTTGGTGTCCTTCCCGCTACCGGTGATGAAGGCGACGTGTTCTGCGTCGAGATCGTACCGCGCAGCCATCGTCACCGTCAGCTCCCGGTTCTTGCAGTGGTGGGTCATCGCCGACAGGAACGGCATGACGTCGTTACGTGCGCTCGCCATGCTCATCCCACTGCTCTCGGCGATGTGCTGGGCGACGTAGTCGCGTTTCTCGCGGGTGCCCCGCGAGCGGCCGAGTTTCGACCAGTAGCTCGGCGGGCCGTACCGCGTCCAGCCGCCCTTCGGTTCCCGGCGGGCGGCCGCGACGCCAGCAGTCATCGCATCGCCCGCGTAGCGCCAGTAGGAGTAGTCTTGGGTGGCCCGGACCCGCCCGAGCCACCGATCGGCGTTCGCGAGGTTGTCATAGGCGTCGGCGAGTTCCGCTCCGTGGAAATCCTTCGGGACGTTGTCCTCGATCCAGTTGATGAGGTCGTCGGGGGTCTCGTCGACGTCGTAGGAGGACCGGAGCGCGCCTTCGGCGTCCTCCTCTTTGATCAGCGCATCGAGGAAGTCGAAGATCCCAGTGGTTCGGTCGCGGTCACCGGTCACCACGTCCTCGGCGGTGAGTTGCTCGTTCACTTCTGCGAGCGCCTGAAGATCGTTGACAGCTCCCCGGAGATCGCCGCTGTTCGACTCGGCGATCGCCTCCAGGGCTTCGGACTCGTACTCGACCTCCTCCCGTCGACAGATGTCCCGAAGAACGGGGAGGATCGAGCGCGCGGAGACGTCTCGGAACTCGATCGTCTCGCAGGCGTTCCGCAGGGAGTTCGACATGTCGTAGAACTCGTTGGCGATGAGGACCATCGGCTGGCCCGCCTCCTTCACGAGGCTCGTGATCGCCCGCGACCCGCCACGGTCGACGTTACCGTGGAGGTTGTCGGCTTCGTCCAAAACAACGAGCCGCCGGCCCGCGCTCCCGCCGGTAAGCGTGCCGGATTTCGCGGCCTCGCCCGCGACTCGCTCGACGACCGCCTTCGTGCGCTGGTCGGAGGCGTTGAGTTCGATCGTCGGCCAGTCCATGTCGGCCGCGAGCGCGTGGGCCGCCGAGGTCTTGCCGACGCCCGGCGCACCGTGGAGGATCACCGCTTCGCGGTGGTCGTCCCACGTCTCAGCCCACTCGGCGAGCGCGTCCCGGGCTTTGTTGTTGCCACGGACCTCCGAGAGCGTCGACGGACGATACTTCTCCGTCCAATCAACCATTGTCGGCGTTACACGCGAACCGTGGTTAGGTGTTCCGAACGAACTCGAAGCGAGTCGAGAGCGGGATGCGTTCGTCAGTCGAACCGGGTGTTCGGTCGCTCGAACCCACGAGCGAACGTCTCTTCGTCGATCGTCAGCACCGTGGGTCGGCCGTGAGGACACGCAAAGGGCTGTTCACATGTCCCGAGACGTTCGACGAGTCGAGTGGCGTCCTCGCTCGAAAGAGACTCGCCGGCTTTGAGCGAGGGATGACACGCGACATCCTTCAAGAGCTCCTCGCGTGGATTCTCCGGCTCGTCGCCGGCGAGGAACCCATCGAGCACGTCGTGAACGGCCGACGGCTCCGCGACGCGACCGAGCGGCGCGGGCAGGCCTGTCGCTCGATACGCACCCCCGTCGGTTTCGATCCGGAACCCGAGCGCGTCGAGTGCGTCAGCGTTGGCCTCCACGAGCGCCGCCTCGGCGGCCGTCAACGAGAGCGGCGTCGGCTCGATTCCGACCGAGCTGATCCCGTCGTCGAGCGCCTCTCGCAACCGTTCGAAGTTGATCCGTTCGTGGGCGGCGTGCTGATCGACGACGAGGAGGTCGTCGTCGGCCTCGCACAACAGGTAGAGTCCGCGGAACTGACCGATGACCGAGATCGTGTCGAACGCCGACTCGCCCGCGGGTTCGCCGAGTGACGAGTCGAGATCGAGCGCGACCTCCCCTGTCCGCGCGAGGTCCTGGGTCGCGAGCGCGTCGGCGATCGCCTGTTCGACCGCTTCGGCGACTTCATCCGGATCGGCGAACGCGACTTCGTCCTTCGAGGGGTGGACGTTGACGTCGACCCGCTCGGGTGGGAGGGAGACATCGACCACGGCGATGGGGTACCGGTCGTCGGGCAGCAGGGTCCCGTAGCCGTTCGTCACCGCCTTTCTGACGGTCGGATCGTCGAGCGCGCGGCCGTTGATCGCGGTGGTGACGTGTGCCGGCGTCGATCGGGTGATAGAGGGATAAACGACGAGCCCGCTCACGCTGACCCCGTTGGACGGTTGATCGTCGCCGCTCTCCTTCTCGTCTTCCTGGCCGAACTCGGTGCTCTGGCCCGCCACCTCGCGATTGTACACCCCGAGGATCGCGTCGGTGTAGCTCCCCGAGCCTGGCGTCGAGAGCACGGTCCGGCCGTCGTGCGTGAGAGAGAACCGCACGTCTGGATGGGTCAGTGCGTAGTCCGAAACCGTCTCGCTGACCCGGGCGAACTCGCGTTTCGGCGTGGCGAGGGACTTCCGACGCACTGGCGTGTTGGCGAAGAGGTCGGTAACCGAGATTGTGGTGCCGACCGCCCGCCCTGCCGGCCCCGTCGTTTTCTCTCCGCCGTCGACGACGACGCGCGTGCCGGCGGCCCCGCTCTCTGCCGCCTTCGTGGTGAGTTCGAGGCGCGCGACCTGCGCGATGCTCGGCAGCGCCTCGCCACGGAATCCGAGCGTCGCGACGCGTTCGACGTCCTCGACGCCACCGATCTTGCTCGTGGCGTGACGCTCGACGGCGAGGCGAGCGTCGGTTTCGGTCATCCCGTGACCGTCGTCGGCGACCCGGATCAGGTCGAGACCCGCGTTCTCGACGACGACCTCGACACTCGACGTACCGGCGTCGAGGCTGTTCTCGACGAGTTCGGTGACGACGCTCGCGGGGCGCGTGACGACCTCGCCGGCCGCAATGCGTTCGACGGTTTCGGGATCGAGTTCAGTGATTCTCGTCATCGAGTCGGCGTTTGAGCCCGTCGAGCCGGACGAGCGCCTCCACGGGCGTCGTCTCGGCGATCCGCAGGCTCCGTAGTTCGGTTACGATCTCGGCGCGGATAGCGGCTTCGTCCGGGTCGGTCTCGGCTGTCGGATCGATATCGCGGCGATCGTTGCGGTCGGCCGCTTCACCGCTGTGGTCGCCATCATCGTGTCCGCCTTTCCCGTCGTCCTCGCTCAGTGGGTCCTGATCGACGGTCCCCGACACGAGTTCGCGCGAGCGCTCGACGACCGGTTCGGGAACGCCGGCCATCCGTGCGACGTCGACGCCGTAGGAGGCCGAGGCGGCTCCCTCGGCCACCGTGTGGAGGAAAGTCACTTCCCCGTCGGTTCGATCGGCGGCGAACTGTAGGGTCTGGACGCCGTCGCGTTCTTCGGCGAGTTCCGTAAGGTCGTGGTAGTGGGTCGCAAACAGCGTGGTCGCACCGATCTCGTCGTGGATGAACTCCGTCACCGCCCTGGCGATCGCCTCGCCGTCGGTCGTGCTGGTCCCCCGACCTACCTCGTCGAGGAGGACGAGCGATTCGGCGGTCGCGCCGTGGAGAACGTCGGTGACCTCGGCCATCTCGCGCATGAACGTCGATTGGCCGCCCGCGATGTCGTCGCTCGCGCCGACCCGTGTGAACACTCGGTCGACGACCGGGAGGTGTGCCTCTTGGGCCGGCACGAAACTTCCCATCTGGGCGAGGATCGCGATCAACGCGATCTGGCGCATGTACGTCGATTTCCCCGCCATGTTTGGCCCCGTAACGATGGCGAACGGTTCCTCGCACAGATCGGCGTCGTTCGGCACGAACTCGGCGTGGCGTTCGACCACGGGATGACGACCGTCGCGGATCGCGATACCGTCGTTGCCGAATTCGGGCCGGGCGTAGTCGTTCTCGACGGCGACGTGCGCGAGCGTACAGAGCACGTCGAGGCTCGCGAGGTGGTCGGCGAGGCGCTGAACGCGGTCGGTTTCGGCGGCGATCTCGCTTCGGATATCGGTAAAGAGCTGGTGTTCGCGCGAATCGGCGCGTTCGGCCGCGCCGAGGATCTCGTCCTCGTGACGTTCGAGTTCGGGGGTGTAGAACCGCTCGGAGTTTTTGAGTGTTTGCCGACGGGTGTATTCGTCAGGCACCGCATCGAGGTTCGCGTTCGTGACCTCGATGTAGTAGCCGTGGACCTCGGTGTGACCTACCGAGAGTGAGTCGATTCCGGTCCGTTCGCGCTCGCGTTCTTCGAGATTTGCCACCCACTCCCGTCCTTCGCGCGCGGTTGCCCGGAGGTCGTCGAGGTCGTCGTCGAACCCCTGCACGATGACGCCGCCCTCGGTGATCTCGGCGGGAGGTTCGGCCTGAATCGCCCGCCCGATCAGCCCCCGGACATCGTCGAGTCCGTCGAGTCCGTCGCGACACTCCGCGAGCAGATCGGATTCGGCGTCCGATAGCTCCTCTCGAAGCCGGGGAACGACGTCGAGCGTCGTCTTCAGCGCACGGAGGTCGCGGGCGTTCGCCCGATTGCGCGAGACGCGCGCCACGAGCCGCTCGATGTCGTAGACCCCCCGCAGGAGTTCGCGGACCTCCTCGCGGACGAGCGATTCGCGCGTCAACTCCTCGACGGCGTCGAGGCGTGCCTCGATCGTCGCCTGATCGAGCAGCGGACGACGGAGCCACCGGTCGAGTTCCCGCCGCCCGAGTGCACACGCAGTCTCGTCGAGCACCGCCACGAGCGTGTGGTCGTCGTCGCCCGCTCGATTCTCGAAAACGTCGAGGCTCCGGAGCGCGGTCGCGTCGAGACCCATTCGTTCGCGGGGGTCGTATCGGGTGAGTCTGGTGACGTGACCGAGTTCACCGTTGGCGGCCTGGGTGTGCTCCGCGTAGGCGAGCAGCGCGCCTGCGGCCCTGATCTCGCTCTCACACTCGAACACCGCTTCCGGCTGCGGTGCGTACGACGCGACGCGCTCGCGAGCGGTCTCAGTATCGAACGCCGTCTCGTCGTACGGCGTCACCATGCAATCGATATCGAAGTCTCCGCACGAAACCTCCGGCGCAAGTACGACCTCCGCTGGACCGAGCCTGTCGAGTTCGTCCCGAATCGTCCCCCGAGAATCGTCGCTCGTGGCGCGGAACTCACCGGTCGAGACGTCGACGAACGCGACGGCGTAGGTCGTTCCCGACGGTTCCACACCCCCACTCCCGCCCGCTTTCGCGCTGATCCCGCCGTCCGTCTCAGTGGTGGCCGCTTCATCCGTAGTTGCTCCCGGACCAGTGCCGTGTTCCTCACTCGTCTCGATCATCTCCCCTGCGAGACAGGCGACGTAGTTGTTGCCGGGCGCGAGCAGTTCGTCCTCGACGACCGTGCCGGGAGTGACGACCCGAGTGACCGCCCGATCGACGACACCGGTAGCCTCGTCGGCATCCTCGACCTGCTCGGCGATCGCGATCCGGTAGTCCGCATCGAGGAGCGTTTCGACGTACGTCACTGCGTTGTCGATCGGGATTCCCGCCATCGGGTAGGTTCCCGTGCTGTCCTCGCGCTGGGTGAGGGTGATCTCGAGTTCGCGCGCGATCGTCTCCGCCGCCCCGCAGAACGCTTCGTAGAAATCCCCCATCTGAAAGAGGAGCAGTGCGTCGTCGTACGCTTCGCACAGCTCGACGTACTGCGTCATCATCGGCGTGAGGTCCTCGCGACTCGCCGTCATCCCCTCCGGCGGTCCGAGCGCGGCGTCCATACCCGCCCGCGGAACGCCATTGTACAAAGACTTGCGGGTGACCTCGGTGAACGCTTTTGTTCCGGGGTTCACAGTTCGAACCATGTTCCCCGAACGTATCGAAACTGATCGATTGATCCTCGAACGTCTCTGTCACGAGAACATCGACCTTCAGGAGTTCTATCGCGTCTGTTCGGACACCGACGGTAGCGAGGAGCGACGCTCCGCGGACCATTCGAGCGGGCAGCGAGGCGGTTCCACCGCCTCGAAGGAGACGGCGAAGCCGTCTCCCAGCCCGCGAGAAAACAGCGAAGGGATGGACGAGGTCACGCGATACATGCCGTGGGACCCCCACGCGACGATCAACGAATCGAAGGAGTTCATCGACGGGGCGGAAAAGCGGTGGAAAGAGGCCGAAGGTGCGGATTACGCCATCCGCCCCGCTGAGGACGAGGGCGGAGCGGGTGCGTTCGCCGGTGTCGGCTCACTGCATCTCGATTGGGACCGACAAACCGGCAGTCTTGGTATGTGGCTCCGCAAGCGATTCTGGGGCCGTGGGTACTCGGGCGAGCGCGCGGCGGCGCTGATGGAGCTCGCCTTCGAGCGCCTCGATCTCGAAGTGGTCGCCGTCACCCACCACGCCGACAACGAGAAATCCAAACGGGCGATCGAGAAGTACGTCGAGGCCCACGGCGGCCAGTGTGAGGGCTACCTCCGAAACTGGGCTCCGTACGGTGATGAGGTGGCCGACGAGTACCGATATACCGTCACGCAAGCGGAGTACCGCGACGCGACCGGGGACTGAGACCGCGGGCTAATCGAGGTCGCGCGCGACGAGATTGCCCCACGGCTCGAACCCCTCGCGTCGATAGACGCTCGCGGCGCGGCCGTTTTTCGTTCCGACGTCGAGTGCGATCCGGTCGACGGGGAGATCCTGAGCACGGGCACACTCGTACGCCGCTGCGAGGAGGTCGTCGGCGAGCCCCGTTCCCCGGGCTGACTCGTGGACGTAGAGCTCGTTCAACACCGCGGCGTCCCATATCATCGCGAATTTTTCGGGGAGAACGAACACGTAGCCCGCGAGTCCGTCTCCGTCGCTCGATTCGGCGATGGTCACGCAGTCGGCGTCGCGTTCGACGCACCGTTCGACCCACGCGAGGTAGCGCTCGCGGTAGTCCTCGGTGAGCTTTCCGTCGTACGTGTCGGCTTTCTCGCCCTCGCCAAGTTGGCCGAGTTCGTGCTCGAACGCCGCCTTGCACTCCCAGAGTTCCGCTGCATCCCGTTCGGGATCGTACGGCCTGTGGTCCATGCGCGGCGTTCGTCGGTCGAGGAGATACGGGTTCCGGCAGCCCGGTCGCCACAGTCGGTACGGAATTCGGTGTCTGTGTTGGATGGATCAGTCAGTCGCTTTCCTCGTCACCACCTCGCCGACTGAGTCGGTCCCACTCTTCCTGCGGACGATTGAACGCGCGGTAGACCGACGTGATTCGGGAGGGATGGTGCCAGTCCGGATCGTTGAATTCGAGGTTACGATCCAGCACGGCGGCCCCGTAGTTCTCGGCGGCCAGCTGTGTCTGGTGGGCCGCAGTCAGCAGCGGCACGTAGGTGTTCGAGGCGTGGGCGATGGCGAGCGCGTAGCTCGGGTCCTTCGCCCAGTCTGAGCTTCGCATCCTGGTGTGGATTCCCTGTTGGTCGACCCGAAATCCTCGGTCTCCGGTATCGTGTTCGTCGGCGTTGGTGGTGTGCTCGAATCCTTCGGCCGACCGGTACTCGGTACCGAAATACGCCCCAGGGATATTCCATTCGAGCAGGCCGACGACGCGCTCGGGATCGACACCGTTCTGCGTGAGGAACTCGGTCACCTCGGCGGCGATGGCCGCTAGACACGTCGCGCGCAGCACGTTGGCCGCCTTGACGACGTGACCGTTGCCGATCCCCTCGAAGAACTCGTGACGGTGGGACAGAATCTCGATGACGGGGCGCACCTGCTCGTAGTCCTCGGGCGTCCCACCGGCGAACATCGTGTATGCGGGACCGCGATCATCGTCGTACTCGCCCGGTCCTTGATGGGTGATCCCGCAGTCCACGTAACCAGCGCCGCGCTCGTGACAGATCGATTGATAGCGAACGTCCAGACTCGGCGGTGTCGTCCCCGTATCGAGCACGATCTGGTCCGAACCGAGCGTTTCGAGAACGCCGTCTTCCCCTTCCATCGTGATTTCGACGGTCTCTCGACCCGGGAGGGAGAGAACGACGACTTTTGCCCGGTCGGCCACGTCTGCGGGACTTTCCGCAGCGACCGTACCAGACTCGACGGCCGCTGCGACCGCCTCCGGGTCCACGTCGAAGACGACGGGTTCGTAGTCCGCGTCAGCGAGGTTAGTCACGAACCACTGGCCGACACGACCGGCCCCGATCAGCCCGACACTATCGACTCGCGGTTCGTCACGACTGCTGTCGGGATCTGCTGTCATATCCGTGAACGAACGCTCAGATAGCGTGGGCAAAAGTCTGTTGACGACTTCGGCGGAACGATGGACAGTACCGCCCGACGACGATCTCGCTTGCTCACTGCCGCTCCCACAGCCGGGTCGTGAGGACGAACACGCTCGTGACGATCAACAGGAGCTGCCAGCCCGACTGGGCGACCGGGAAGACTCGCTCGACGTTTTCCGGCTCGGCTCCTCGCGTGGGATCGACCCCGGAGTTGATGTGGACCTGCTCGGTCGAGCCACGTGCAGCCTCACTTCCCGGCCCGAACTCTACGAACGTCTGGACGAGCCCGCGGTTGTTCGAGAAAAGCAACTCGCCGGAGAGCGCGTAGAACTGGTCGTGGATCGGATAGAAGAGGTTCACGCCACCACCGACGAGATCGAGACCGATGGCCGCAAACGCGACCGCAGCGACGCTCACCCACGCGATCCGCGCGCCGCGAGCCTGCCACCGCGCTCGGACGAACGACACCTCACGAATGCGGGTGTCGTAGTAGAGCAGCGCCGTCGCCCCGAGGGGGAGCAGGAGAGTGTGGAGCACGGAGCGGTGGCCGCCCGGGATCACGAATCCGGTGAAGGCATCGAGATCGGGAACGATCGTTACCGCGAGCACGATCGCGACCGCGCGAGCGTCGAAGTGATCGGCGAGCAACCCGGCGGCGAGCAGTCCCGCGAGCGCGCAGTGGACGACCGTCGATGGCACGATCGGGGTTCGGCGCACCGGCGAATAGTCCTTCCGCCGGGCTCGTGGGTAGTGTTCAGATAAGTCGGAAGAATCGAGACAGCGACAGCAATCACAACGAACTCGAAAGCCCCGACCGGCTCAGGTCCCGGGACTCGCTGCGATCCTCAGTCGCGTTGCTCCTTGCGGTTCTTACTTCGGCCGGGTTCCCTGAGCCGGTCGCCCCTTTCAGTCCCACCCGACGTGGTTTCCGCGGTCAGCGTCGCTTATCTGAACAGCGTCAAACTGACAGGGAAAGAAAACAAATATCGGCGAATGCAAGCGACACTGTGAGCCGAAATTGGGTACGGGAATCCGATGAGAGAACACGGAGTCAGCATGCTCTCGTAATGGCGGGTGCTTTCCTTGCTTTCTGGACATTCATATGGTTCGTCCTCGGAGATGGGTCGCTGGGAACTGTAAGTCTTGGAGTGATCGCGGCTCTCGGTTTTGGTGGTGTGCACTACATGCTGGATTCTCGTTAGCTGCAATCGACGTGCTCCGGCGCTCGCTCCCGCACCGCAGGGGACCCTCACGGCTCCGAGGGGGCCGGAGGATGGCAGGATGAGGATGAAAGAGCAGACTCCTTTTCATCTAGATCTCTGAATAACAAAACTGTATTGCCAACTACTGATTGTCGTCCGCGTACCGAATCAGATTGAGCTCGGCCAGCTGTGCCAGGAAGTACGACAGGGTATCACCGACGGGTTCGATGCGCTCTTCGGGGACGGTCGCGGCGAGTTCGTCGGCGAGCTCCGCCATCGTGGTGTCCCCGTCGCAGTGACACCAGACGACGCTGCCGACCGCATCGAGTTCGAGTTCGCGCTCGGTCGGCGTATCGAACAGGTCGAAGAGGAACTCGTCGAGCCGGTTCCGTGGTTGGCGCGGCCGCTGGATCGTCACTTTTCGACTGCCGTCGACGCGCTCGCAGTCCCAGTCCTCGGTCGTGCGGATCGGCGTCGCGGTCGAGGGACGCTCGGACACGGTGCTCAGTAGAGCTCCTCGACGTCGCCCGTGTCCTTCGCCCCGCGGAGCGTGCTCGCGGCGATGAACGCGAGCAGTCCGCCGATGGCGACGATCCCGAACCACAGCGAAAGCTGATCGCCGACACCCACGGGGAACGGGATCGTTCCACCACTGCCGACACCGAGGATACGGATCGCGCCCACGACGATCCCCATGATCGCCTCGCCGGCGATCAGGCCTGCGGCCACGATCCGGCCGTTGAGAGTGGCGCGCTCGGTCGCCTCCTCGTCACCCGTCCGTTCGACGTAGCGGGTGACGAGCGCCTTCAGCACGCCGCCGAGGAAGATCGGCGTCGCCAGGCTGATCGGGAGGTACATCCCGACCGCGAACGGCAGCACTGGAATATCCATCATGATGAGGACGATGCCGAAGGTCACGCCGATCAGCACCATCCCCCAGTTCGCGGTCCCGCCGAGGACGCTCTCGGCGATCAGCGCCATCAGCCCGGCCTGTGGTGCGGGCAGGGTCTGACTCCCGAGACCGTAGGCCTGGTTGAAGAACACGAGAATCGCGCCGGCGAACAGCGCCGACAGCCCGATCCCGATGAGCTGGGCGATCTGCTGTTTCCGTGGCGTCGCGCCGAGCAGATAGCCGGTTTTGAGGTCCTGTGAGGTGTCGCCAGCGACCGCGGCGGCGATGGCGACGACCGAGCCGGTGGTCAACACGATGACGGGGTCCGAGACGCCGGTCGAGCGCAGCACGACCGCGGCGACCAGGATCGTCGCGACGGTCATCCCCGAGACCGGGTTCGACGAGCTCCCGACGACGCCGACGAGATACGACGAGACGGCGACGAACAGGAACGCCGCGATCACCGCGATGGCTGCGCCGAGCAGCCCGACCTGGACCTGTGGCACAACGACGAGCAAGATTGCGACGATAGCTGCACCGACGACGACGATCGCCATCGGGAGGTCGCGGGCGGTGCGTTTGCGGTCCGTGTCGCCGTTGAGGCCCTCGCTGAACTCCGCGCCCGCGAGCCGGACGGCGTCGAGGATCGTCGAGCGCATCGACGCGATCGCATACAGTCCGCCGACGATCATCGCGCCCGCCCCGACGTAGCGGACGTAGCTGCTCCAGACCGCGTTCGCCTGCTCGAACAGCGTCCCGCCGGCCGCGTCCGGCGGCACCATCCCGCCGGTGACGAGCAGCGGGATCAGCATCATCCACGACACCAGCCCGCCGCCGAGGATGTACGCCGCGATCCGCGGCCCGATGATGTAGCCGACGCCGACGAGTGCGGGCGTGAAATCCCCGCCGAGTGCGAACCCCCGAGTGTTTGTGACCGCGAACGCGCCCTCGATCGTCGTCCGGATCACACCCCAGATGTCCGCGAGCGCCATGTAGACCGCGCCCACGATGAACCCCAGCGAGACGAACCGGACGCCGCGTCCGCCCTGCTCGCCCGCTTGGAGGACATCAGCGCAGGCGGTCCCCTCGGGGTAGGGAAGCTCCTGATGCTGGTCGACGATGAGGTAGCGCCGCATCGGGATCATGAACAGGACACCGAGAATCCCGCCGAGCAGCGAGACCGTTGCCGTCGTCACGATGTCGATCGACTCGCCGAGGAAGGCGACGCCGGCGAGCGAGAAGATCACTCCCGCAGTCAGCGACGAGCCCGCCGACGTCATCGTTTGGACGATGTTGTTCTCCAGGATCGTCCCCTGGATACCGATGCGCGAGAGGCCGTAAAACAGCCCCATACTGATGACCGCCGCCGGGATGGAGGCGCTGATCGTCAGCCCGGCGCGCAGTCCGAGATACGCGTTCGCCGCCATCAGGAGGACGTTGAGAACGAGCCCGAGTACGACCGCTTTCACCGTGAGTTCGGTCGTGCTGCTGTCGGCCGGAACGTACGGATCGACGTCTGTCGTCTCCGTCGATGTGCCACTCTCCGTTGCCATATAAAACTACGATCGACTATCTTCCGGGATCGGGAAAAGATTACGTAATCCCGCCGCTTGCGGGCGATTACCGTGTTCCAAAACAACGTTCAGCTACCACGGGTTCGATAGATTTTTTTAACTGAACAGACGGTGGACTGTATGACCGAGCCCGGACCGCGCCGCGAGCTCGCCGGAAAGATCGCGGGCGACGTGGTGTTGAGCGACGACCCCGGGGCGACGATCCGCAAGTGGCGGACGGATTTCGACGTCTCTCAGACCGCGCTTGCCGACCAGCTCGACGTCTCGGCGTCGGTGGTCTCCGACTACGAGAGCGGCCGGCGGCAGAGTCCGGGCATCAACATCGTCCGTCGGCTCATCGAGGCGCTGCTCGACATCGACGAGGCCCGCGGTGGCGAGCACCTCCGCCAGTACGCCCGCGTGCTCTCGGCGGGGTTCGAGGGCGACATCGTGCGCGATCTCCGGGAGTACCCCACCGCGGTCGGGCTCGATCGGTTCTACCGCACGATCGACGCGACCGAGGTGGTGGCGGGCACCCACGACACCGTCGCGGGCCACACCGTCATCGACTCGATCGAGGCGATCACCCGACTCTCCTCCGAGGAGTTCTACCGTCTCTACGGCCAGAGCACGAATCGCGCGCTGGTGTTCACCGGCGTCACGCGGGGCGAGTCGCCGCTGGTCGCGCTCCGGGTCGTGACTCCGACCCCGAACGCGGTCGTCCTCCACGGACTTGAGAGGGAGGACCTCTGGGAACACGCCCCCGCGCTCGCCCGTGCCGACGGGTTCTCGCTCGCGGTGTGTGACGGCGATCTCGACGGCATGCTCGATACGCTCGCGGAGTTTCCGTAGCTATCGGGAGAGCGGTGGAGGTCTTCGGTGTTCACACATCGCGGTTTGGCGATTTGTTGGCGTCGGCGTGCAATATCTACGTGCGTACTTTGTACTTATGAATCTGGCAGGTCTAATTTTCTGCCACATTCGGTGGGAGGGCAGGACTGTCAGTTAAACCCAATCCGAGAGATCGATAACCTGCTGAGTCGGTGGTGAGCCGATGACGAGTTTCCGCTCGCCAAGGTCCTCAGTAACGACCGCCCCTGCTGAAACTACGGTATCCCTACCGATTTCGACACCAGGGACAACAACCGCTCCAGCACCGACAAACGCTCCAGTGCGTAAAATCACACGAGCAAACACATCGTTGTGGAGCTCCATCCCCGATTCATCGAGATTATGTGTGACTCCGACGATGCTGCTGTTCGGACCAATCTGGACTTCATCCCCGATTTCAACGTTCTCGATGTAATTTCCTGCATTGATGACGACATCATCGCCAATCCGGCACTTTTTGACGGATGACCGTTCATAAATCTCGCAATCATCGCCGATCGTCGAATCGTGAACGGTAACGAACTCACGAACCATCGACTGACCGACGTTAGAGTCTATGATCTTCGCCGAATCGTCAATTTCATCACTCATACAACAGTCTCAATGTAACTGTACTTCAATCAATGCGTTTTCAAATCATTCAGATAGTCGCTCTTTTCGAGATAATGGTGTTTTTTGAGGGTAAGACCAAGGAAATACGATTGTGGATACGCTCTCTATCCAGCACGCCACTCCTGCCAGAAATTCGGAAGTTCGTACAAACCCTGCTGAATAGAGGGCGCGTATCTTGCATCAACCCTCTTGCTATTACTGACAGAGGGGGTTCGATAGCCAAAACAACAGAGATATTATCTGAAGGAGAGAACCGCCCGTCACTCGATATGACAAGTCGGTCATGGTACTTCCCCATCCTCTACGTGATAAGCTACCTCTACTACCTCATTGGAACGTTAGTCATCCCCTCGCTCCAGATGCCGGTGATATTGGTAACGAAAGTGCTTGCCGCCATCACCGGTTTCATCCTCTTGTTTTCCTTCCCACTGCTCGCTATCTTTCTGTATCGAGACGCGAAAGCGATAAAGACCGCTGATCGAGAGTGGGAACCAAAGCCAATTCACTACGGAATTCTCGGCCTCGCCCCGATTCTGGCGATGATTCCTGCCATCACCTTCTCGAACATCCCACAGGTCGCCACCACTGATTTCTATGCAGTAGCCGTTCCAGCGACGACCATGCCAGTGAACACGCAGGGCATCATAGCGTTTTGCCTCACGCTGGTTCCCTTGGCTGTCTGTATGTGGTATCTTTACCGACGCTGGCAACGAGTAGGACTTACGTCGGCTCTTGCACCCACCGTCGAGTTACAACCGTAAGGACCGCCGAACACCTACGAGAGCTTTAGCTCATGTCATATAAATTTGATAATCTCATGGTGAGAGATAGCGACAGAGACCGGATGCGAGATAGATCCTCTAAGTCTTGTACGGCGATTCTAACAGAACTTTGACAAATAAGATACGACTATGCGAGATACTGGAGAGCACTGCCTCATCGACCACGATTGCCAGGCTGTTCGCAGCAAATGAGTTTAATCGGAGACCTGCTCGTCAAGGAATACAATGCGAACGGTAAGGTTTTCGGCACCCGTTGCCTCGCTCAATCGGTCATCCAACTGCTGTGCGAGATCGGGTGGGACTGTCGCACCCTCCTCGACACCGACGAGAATCTCCATTTCGTAGTTCTCGTTCGTGACGTACCGCACAAAGTCGAATTCGGTGGTCGTCCCCTCGAAATTCAACCCTTCGTACCCCGGTTCATCGAGCATCGCCTGTGCTTCGTTCTGGAGTTCGAGGTCCACGTTACTGGTGAGGAACTCGCCGACGGTGACTGCGCCGAGGACGGCCGAGAGGAGTAGCATACCAGCGATGATGCCGCCCAGTCGTTTGAGAACGTTGCGGCGAATTGACTGTTGATCGTACGTAGGATCCTCGACAGGCCGATAGCCAGCGAGGTAGAACAGCACGAGGGCAGAGAGGTTGATGGCGAGCAGGTTGACCAAGACGAGTGTCCCGGCTGCGATGGCGACCGTTTCGTATCCCCAGGCAAGGCCGAGGCCCGCTGTCGCGGCGGGCGGGATGAGCGCAACGGCGATGGCGACACCGACGAGAGCAGATCCAGCGTTGCGCATCACGCTGATCGCACCGGCGATGCCAGAGCCGAGCGCGAGGAACAACGAGAGGAACGTTGGACTGGTTCGCTCGGCGACCTGCGGGATGGTTCGGATATCGAGTTCTGGCGGGAGCAAGAACGTATCCTTGAGCAGCCAGCCCATGACGGCACCGACGGCGACGGCCAGTGCCAACCCGAATATCTGGAACGCCACGCCTCGGGAGACCAGTCGTTCGTCACCAAGAACGGTCCCGACACTTGCAGTGATAGCTGGTCCCATGAGTGGTGCGACCACCATCGCTCCGATGATAGTTGCCGCTGAGTCTTGGAGGAGGCCTGCGGTGGCGATAATGGTACTCAGTACGAGGAAGGCTATATAGGTCGACCGGGCGGGCGCGAGATCCTCAGCCCGAGCGACCAGCTCCTCACGCGAGATACGGAGGCCATCGTAGCGCTTTTGCAGTTTCGTGAGACGTTCGGAGACGACGGTTTCGGTTGCCAAGACGATGGTGTAGGCGTCCTCACGGATACCTACGGTTTCGAGTTTCTCTAAGACTGGTTCGACACCACTCTCGGGGATAGGAAACGAGAGGAGCGCTTCGAAGTCGCCGCGTCCGGTCTCCTCCCAGACAGCGTAGTCAATGCCTTCCTCGTCAAGGGCAGTAAGCACCGACTCTCGAGTTCCGTTCGGTATCAGGACTTGAACAAGCCTCATGACCGACGTACTCTTCCCGAGAACTTATCTATTTCTTTAAATTTATAGGACGGAAGCTCCGGCTTCGATGGTTCCACGCGCTTAAGGCAGCCAAATCGGACGACTTCGATATCTAGATTGAGAGGGAGCCGACGGCCAGGTAGTGGGGCCGCCAAGTCGGCTCGTCATCCAAATGGGAACCACTTAATGCATGTTCATTGTTAGTTTTTTGCTGAATACACCCTCTCAATCTTGCACGTCGCTTCTGATGGCCGTCGGAGGATACACGAGATAGAGTACGGGTTCTATCGTACTCTCTGTAGCGATCCCGGCGACGGTCGTGGACAGTTCGCCCATCTATTTCCGTGATCGGTGGGAACGAACGACGATCGATGTCCACCGAGAAAGCGAAGATGCTGAACGGGGAACCCTACGACGCGAGCGACCCCGAACTCGTGGCCGAACGGGAACGCGCGCGAGAACTCACCAGGCAGTACAACGTGACCGACGAGACAGCCCACGAACGGCGAGACGAACTCCTCGACGAACTCCTCGGCTCGACGGACAAGAATTGCCACGTCGAACCACCTTTCCGGTGTGATTATGGCTACAACATCCACGTCGGCAAGAACTTCTACGCGAACGTCGACTGTGTGGTGCTCGACGTCTGCCGGGTCGAGATCGGCTGCAACTGCCTCATCGGGCCGGGCGTCCACATCTACACCGCGACCCACCCGATCGACGCGACCGAGCGAGCCGAGGGACTGGAGTCCGGCGAGTCGGTCACGATCGGTGACGACGCTTGGATCGGTGGGCGGGCAGTGATCGATCCCGGTGTCACGGTCGGCGACGGTGCGGTGGTCGGTTCCGGTGCGGTCGTCACCCAGGACGTTCCCGAAAACGTCGTGGTCAAAGGCAACCCGGCAGCAGTCGTGAAAGAGCTCGACTGAATCTACGGCAGTTCGACGGCCGGTCGGCGCGAGACGGGATCGCTATTCGACGTATCGGTAGGTCCGCTCGTTCATCGGCCCTTGGCCGTCGCGGACGAACTCGCCGCTTGGTGTCGTGAGCGCGTCGTACGTACTCTCTTTCGCGTGGTTGTGGACATCGTGGATCTCCTCGTATTCCTCGAAAGAGATGTCGCGCCGGTCGTCGAGCTGGTCTTCGATCGAGAGCGCGGCGAGCTCTGTCTCCCACTCTTCCTGGACGGTTTCGGTGTGGATCTCGGCCTGCGCGCCGCTGCCGTACGATCCCACCAGGAGGCGTTCGCCCGTGGCGTCGAGTCCGTCCTCACGGGCGCGTCGGAGCGCGCTCACGCGGGCGACGTGAACCGAGCCGGTGTACCAGTTGCCGACGTGGCGCGCGATGTCGAGCGTCGGCTCGATGGCGCGATCGTACCACTCACCGTACTGATCGGTCTCCTTGAGCGCGTCCATGTACTCGCGGACGGCGTCGCGATAGCCCGACTCGTCGTCGAACTCGTCGGGAAGGGGCTGTCGGCCGATCGCGGGTTCGAGGTCGTCCTCGATCGCGGTGCCGCGGGTCATGTGGCGGTAGCCGAGCAGCGCGGCCTTCCGGACCATCCCCGGGAACGGGGTGTGGAAGGGGACGTACCGGAAGTCCTCTGAATGGACCCGGCCCGCGACCGACTCGTAGTCCTCCAAAGCCTCGCGCATCCGCGCGAGGTAAACCTGCACCGAGCGCTTGCCGTCCACACTGGGGAACTGCTGGTTCGGCTTGAGGAAGTCGGTCTCGTCGGCGCTGCCGAACCCCTGCTCCTGACTGAGCGCCACGAGATCCGGGTTCTCGTCGATCAGCATCGCGATCGCGCCAGCTCCCTGGGTCGCCTCGCCGGCGTCGCCACGAGCGTAGAGCGCGGTGTCGGTGGCGATCACCAGCGCCGCCCGACCCCGATTCCGGCCGGCGCGGATCCAGTTGTACGCGTCGTCGAGGCTCTGGGTGCCCGAGATACAGGCAAACTTCCGCTCGCCCTTGTTTGCGTGGTGGAAATCTCCATCGAACACCTTTTCGAGACAGCCCGCGACGTACGTCGAGACGGGTTTGGAGTTGTCGAACGCGCTCTCCGTCGCGACGTCGATCCGGCCGATGTCTGCGGGTTCGAGTCCCTTGCGCTCCATCAATCGATGGGCGGCGTTCGCGCCCATCGTGACGATATCCTCGTGGACGTCGGGGAACGAACTCGCGTGGAGCCCGAGGCCTTTGGTGTACTTTCCGGGGTCTTCGTCCATCGCTGGCGCGAACGTCTCCGCGAGGTCGAGTCGGAGCTTGCCCGCGTGGATCTCTACGGCGTCGATACCGACGGTCATGTCCTCCGACTGTGAGGGGTGACTATATGGATTTGTCGACTCTGTTATCGACGACCGTCGATATCTCCAAGTGCTGAGAACGGCCGACGAGGATTATCGATCCGCACCGTCCTCGAGATGCATGTCGAGCCAGACATCGAGCATGCTCACGAGCACTGCGGCGAAGCCGGTTTCGGCGCTCCAGATCGCGGCCTCATGATCTTCGAGATCCCGACCACCGTGGACGCTGAGCAAGAGCGTATCCGCGTCCACGACGAGAACACGCCCGCTGCGCTGGTCCTCGGGGGCGTCGGGTGCTGCACGCACCACCACGTCCCCGGTGTCGGCGATTCGGTCGCGCACGGTTTGGTTCGCGCTCAGTACCGTCACGTCGACGCCGCGATCGGCTGCCGCGAGGAGAGCGTCGAGAACGCCGTTGTCGAGCATCGAGGGGGCACGGATGCCGTGCACCACGCGGTCGTCGGCCCCCGCGACGAGCTGTTTCACTCGATCGGCGATGGTGTCCCGACCGCGCACCGTCCAGATGTCTTCCTGGGTTTCGGCCTCGGCGGTGCGTTCGTTCCGGGCGGTCTCGATGTACTCGAACGCCCGCTCCTCCTCGCGTTCGAGGCGCTCCCTGAGCCGAGTGCGTGCCTCCTCGATCCCGACCGCGCGGTACTGGATCGGGTTCGACTGCTGGATGTCGATGAGACCGCGTTCGGCGAGGTCCTCGGCCGCCCCGTAGACCTGCGAGCGCGGCACCTCGGTGAGCTGGGCGACGTCGCGGACGGTTCCAGAGTCGACCCGCTGGAGTGCGATGAACACCTGAGCCTCGTAGCTCGACAGGCCGAGGCGTTGAAGCGCCGCAACCGCGTCGTCGTGGTCGGTCACGCGTATCGCCCCCAGACCACGATCACCGACGGCGTGACGAGGATCGACGCGATGTACGCGAAGAAGATGGTCAGCGCGAGCACGAGCCCGAACTGGCCGAGGATCGGTGTGATCGCCAGCGCGAGCACTCCAATACCAGTGGTGGTCGTGAGCATGCTCCCCGTGAGCGCGCCGCCAGTCCCCCTGACCGTCTCTTCGAGCGCGGGAAGGACCTCTTCGTCGTACTCGTGGTACTCGTCGGCGAAGCGGTGGACGAAGTGTGCGGAGTAGTCGATCCCGAGTCCGATCGCGATCGAGAGGATCGTCGCGGTCAGCGCGTTGAAGGGGATACCGAAGAGGCGCATCGATCCCGCGAGCAGCGCGACCGAGACCACGATCGGCGCGAGATTGACGAGCCCGAGCGACGGTCGGCCCTCGATGACGTAGTAGATGAGGATCAGGAAGATCGCCGTGACGACGAACGCTGCGATGAGGCTCTGGATCGCCGACGTGAGGATCGTCCCGGAGACTGCCTGGAGCACGATGGTCTGACCGGTCGCGGTCGCACTAAAGCGATACCGATCGGCGAGCGACCGCGCGTCGCTCGCGATCTCGTCCTGGGTGGCGCTCGATTCGGTCGAGTAGACTACCTGTGTGCTCCGGTAGTCCTCGGTGATGTACTGGAGCGCCTGGGCGCGGTACGGCGAGTCGAGCAGTTCGTCGTAGATCGTTTCGAGGTTGTCGTCGGGCACGCCGTCGTCGTCGACGTCGTTCCGGTCGACCAACTGTGCGAACTCGGGTGACTGCTCCGCGTACGTGTCGATCACACCGATGATGCTCTCGGCGTCGGCCTCGCGGTTGCTCGACACGATCGCGTCGGGTGGGTCCTCGTTGGCGCGCTGGATCGCTTCCAAACTGTAATCCTCGCGTAACGGCCCTTCGGCATACACCGTCACCGAACTCCCCTGGGTAGTGCTAAATCGCTCTTCGAGGAAGTTCGTCGTATCGGTCACCGTGTACTCGCCGGGGGCGAACGGTTCGGGCAGTCCCTCGACGTAGTCGGGGATCTCTTCCGGCGGGAGGAAGTCGTCCTGGGAGAAGGAGGTGTCGACGCCGGTGGCGTAGAAGCCCGAGGCCACCGAGATGAGCAGTGTCACGACCAACAGGGCGTAGGGCGCGCGCTTTGCGGCCCCGACACCGACCAGCAGCACGCGTCCCAGCACCGATCCCTCTGACCCGAGCGGCGAGAGGCCGAACTCCGGGATGCCGTACTTCGCTCGGAGCTGGTCGGCCCACACCTTCGCTGCCGGCAGGAAGATACCGAAGATCAGGAAGGTGAACACGATCCCGATCGCGGCGACCAGCCCGAACTGCCGGATCGGCTGGAGATCGCTGATCCCGTTCGCGGCGAAGCCCACCACAGTGGTGCCGGTGACGATGAAGAAGGCCACCAGCAACTGGTCGGTCGCGGTCCGCATCGACGGTTTGATGTCGATCCCCTGGACCCGTTCCTCGCGATACCGGTTGATGGCGTGGATGCCGAAGTCGATCCCGACCGCGAGCAACAACGGCGGCACCGCGATCAGCATCTGGGAGAACGGCAGCCCGGCGAGGCCGGTGAACCCGAACGTCCAGATGACTGCCATCACGAGCGAAAGTACGCCCAACAGCAGATCGATCGGGTCGCGGTAGGCGAACACCAAAAAGATCAGAATGAGAAGGGCGGCAGCGGGTACCACGATGATCAACGAGTCGAAGATGATGTTGGTGAACTCGTCGGCGACGAGCCCGCTGCCGAACACCCGGATGTCACTATCGACGCTCCCGACGACCTCCTGGGAGCGCGTCTGAATCGGCGTCAGCGGACTCTCGCCGCCTGTGCCTGCTGCCGACGACGAGACGCCGCCGAGAACGTCGTGCTGGACGGTCCCGATCGTCGCCGAAGCCGACGCCGACTCCCGATTGAAGTCGTTGCTCACGAGGCCGGTAAATCCGGGGCCTTCGGCGGCAGTTTGAATCGCGTCCTCGATCTCTCCAGTGGTCGCGCCCTCGATCGCGTCGATCTGTGCGCTCGGTGTCGTCGCGGTCGGGTCGATGGTCTGGGCGACGACGCTCGCTGCGCTCGATGACCCGACGACTCGTAACTCCTCGTGCTCGGTGAGGCGCTGCTGGGCTTCGAGCATCGCCAGTAGTTCGTCTTTGGCGAGCACGTTCGATCCCGATTGGATGAGCTGTGTGCTGCCGTTGCTCTCCTCGAACGACGCCGAGAACTCCTGATCGATCTGATCGAGTGCGGTCTGTGCGGGGCTGTCCTCGGTGAACTGGCTGGTACCGGCGTCAGTCGAGATGTTGGCGAGCCCGGCCCCGAAGACGACCGTGAGGAGCACGAACGCGATGATCACCGTGCGCGGCCGCTCGGTGATCCACTCGTCGACCCGGTCGATGTAGCGCTGGTAGTCCACCATCAGTCCCGGCTCACCGTCGTGACCAGACCCAGCCGACCCCGATCACGACGAGCAGCGCAACGAGGCCGATCGTCAGCCCGAGCGACGAGAAGAGCCCGCCACCCTCCGATGCGGTGGTCTCGACCGGCACCTCGTAGGTCTGTGAGAGCTTGGACTCGCCGTCCGCCGTGTCGTACTGGAAGTCGACCGACAGCGGGTACTGACCCTCGCTCGCGTCGCCGCCCGCGCTCACGTCGAAGGCGATCTGTTTCGTCTCACCCGGGCCGAGTCGCGAGATGTACGCCTCGTCGCTGCTGATCGACAGCGGGGCGTCGACGAACGCCTTGGCGTTGACGTTGCGGACCACGCTATCGCGGTTGTTGGTCACGTTGAGCGTCATCGTCTCCGAGGAGCCCGCACCGACGCTCGCGTTCGCGGGCTCGATCGTGAACTCGTCGCGCTGTGGCTCGATCGGGACCTGTGTGTCGAGCGTCCCGCTCCGGCGTGGATCGCCGTTCTGGTTGTCGTACTCCACGACAAAGGAGAACTGGCGTTGGCCCGCCTCGGCGCTGTCAGTCACCTCGACCGGGAACGAGACGTTCGCCGTCTCGCCCGCCGGCAGATTGCCGACCGCGAACTCGGTCTCTTGCGGATTGATGTTCTCGCCCTGCGTGACGAGCTGTACGACCGCGTTCTGCACGTCCTGTGGTCCCTCGTTCGTGATCTGTGCGGTGACGTTGCCCTCGTCACCGACTCGGAGCGTGCTCGCGGCGTTGTCGAGATCGAACGCCTGTTCGGGCTGTGGCGTGACGCCGATCGTGAACGGCCCACCGCGGGCCGTATCGCCATCACCGTCGCTGTAGGACACCGACGCCTGGAACGGGTAGCTCTGTACGTCGGTCGTGTTGCTCGCGGTGGCGTTGAACGTGATCGTCCGCTGTGCGCCCGCCGGCCAGTCGCCGACGAACTGGGTCGCGTTCGCGGTTCTGCCGAAGGTGATGTCGCCGGTGAGCGACTGGAGCGAGACGGTCGCCTCCGAGGCGTTCGCGCCCGTGTTTTCGAGCGTCACCGAGATCGGTCCCTCGTCGCCGACCTGTACATTTGAGGTCGTCTCGACCACGCTGAAGTCATCGACGGACTCGCCGGGCGTGACGCCGAACGCCAGCGGACCGGCTTGTCCTTGATCACCGTCACTATCGTCGTACGAGATCGAGGTCTGGAGCGGATAGGTCGCGCCGGTCGCACCTTCGGCGGCGCGCACGTCGTACTCGAAGGTCCGGGTGTCGCCCGCGTCCCAGTCCTCGACGAACCGGGTGGCGTTCGCCGATTGGCCGAACAGGATGCCGCCCGAAAGCGACTGGGTCGAAACCGTGGCGTCGGTGACGTTCCCGCCGGTGTTGGTGAGTGTGACCGAGAGCGTTCCTTCCTCACCTGCTTCCACCGCGGGTTCGACCGATTCGATCGCGAAATCGTCGCGCTCCTCGTCGATCTCGACTCGTGCGTTGAGAGTTGAACTCTGCATCGGGTTCCCGTCATCGTCGTAGTACTGCACCGTGAGCGGGAGCTGGCGCAGTCCCGGTTCGGCCTCACTGTCGACGATTACTGGGAGTTCGAACCCTTCTGACTCGTCGGGGTCGAGGGTCCCGAGCACGACCTGGGTCTGTCGGGGGATCACGTCGCGGCTGGCGTTCGGACCGACCGTGAGCACCGCGTCGGTCGCGGTCTCGGGTCCCTCGTTCGTGATCGTGCCCGTGATCGTGCCGCTGTCGCCGACCGAGAGATCACCGTCGACGCTGCCAAGCGAGAACGACTGCTCGCCCCCGGGCGTGACGCCAAACGTCAGCGGCGCGGACTGGGCCGCGTTGCCGTCGTCGTCCTCGTAGGAGACCGTCGCCCGCACCGGGTACTCCGCGGTATCGGCCGACGGCGTGGCCTGCATCGTCACCTCGATGGTTCTGGTCTCGCCCTCGTCCCACTCGCCGACGTACCGGCTCGTGGTCGGCGACTGGCCGAACAGGAGATCGCCGCTCGGCGACTGGAAGTCGACGACCGCATCGGTCGCGTCCTCGCCGGTGTTCTCGATGGTGACCGCGACGGTGCCGCTGCCGCCGACCGCCACGCTGTCGTCGACGCCGGTGACGTTGAACTCGGCGTCCGGCGAGGCGGTCTGTGCGCCGTTACCGCCGGCTTGTGCTCCGCCAGCCTGTGTGCCGCCCGCCTGTGCACCTGCGCCAGCCTGCGATCCACCGGTCTGTGCGCCTGTTCCAGCCTGTCCACCGGCCCCGGACGGTGCTGCACCACTCGGTGCTCCTCCAGTCTGTGCACCGCCGGCTTGTGCGCCACCCGCCTGTGCGCTACCGGCCTGTCCGCCGCTGGAACGTTCCGCACCCGCTTGGGCTGCGCTCCCTCCTTGGCTGCCGGCTGTCGACGCCGTTTGGGCGGACGTGCTGTCCGCTCCGGCGGCCGCCTGTCCGGTGGGCTGGCTCTGGGCTCCTCCTGCCTCAGGTGACTGCGATTCCGACTGCCCGGACGGCTGAGTGGCTGCGCCATTGCCTCCCGACTGCCCGTCAGTCGTTGTCGTCGAGGTTTCACCGCCGGTCGTCGACGACTCGCTCTCAGAATCCTCCGTTTGGCGTGTCGAATCCGACGACTCCGTCTCGGTCGGTGTCGTCGTGGTTGTTTCCGTCGTTGTTTCGGACTGTGTCGTGGATTCCGTAGTCGTCTCGGTTGGTGTCGTCGTGGTTGCAGTCTCCGTGGTCGTCGATTCCTCCTCCGTCGTTGTGGTTTCGGAGGCCGTCGTGGTTTCGCTCGTTCCGTTGGAGCTGTTGTCACTCTCGCTTCGTGGCTCCGACGAGTTGTTCGTCGCCGAATTCATGATGGCCTCCATGTCGACCGACCCGTTGTCCTCGGTCGGATGTTCGGTGACCGACGACTCCTCGGTCGTCGCGTTGGTCCCGTTGGCCGAGGCGTTCGCGTCGTTGCCGACGACACCGGCAACGCTCCCTTGGATCACGAGCAATCCGATGAGGAGGGTGAATACTGTCGAACGATTCATCGGTGTCTCCATTGCTGGTCGCACGGAGACGCGGTGTTTACTGGCATCTGTGGTCTGGTGAGGTCGAAATCGCGTATCGGCTGATCTCTACGGAAAGCTTGTACTACTTTGCTACTAACAGGGCGGAGTGATAACGACTTCGGTGTCGGAACGGAGCTCTCGACCGCATCGCTGCCGTTCGAGGGGGTGTACGCTTTTCCCGTCGCGCGATCGATGCGGTGTATGGCGCTGTACGACCGTCTCGGCGACCTCGACGTGACGATCGACGACTGGGACTTCGATCGACGAGTGCGCGACACGTCGAGCGGGTTCGAACGGGTGACGACGGTGCTCTCACTCCACGGCGACGGCGAGGTCGGCCGCGGCGAGGACGTCACCTACGAGACCGACGAACAGGACGCGCTGATCGATACGGCTCCCGATCTCGTACCGACTGGGACGATGCCCCACCGCGAGTTCGCCGCGCGGGTTGGCGAGACCGACCTCTTCTTCGGCCGCGACCTCGACCGCGACGCGTTCCGCGACTACCGCCGCTGGGGGTTCGAGAGCGCGGCACTCGATCTCGCGCTCCGACAGGCCGACACGGACCTCGCCACCGCGCTCGATCGGACGTACGATCCAGTTGAATTCGTCGCGAGCACCCGCCTCGGCGATCCCCCGACGTTCGACCGGATCGACGATTTCCTCGATCACAATCCGGAACTCGAGTTCAAACTCGACCCGGTTTCGGGATGGTCCGCGGATCTGATCGATCGCCTCGCCGACACCGGCCGGGTTCGCGTGCTCGATCTGAAGGGACAGTACCGTGGAACGGAGGTCGATCAGTCGGCTGACCCTGTCCTCTACGAACGGGTGATCGAGGGGTTCCCCGAGGCGACGATCGAGGACCCCGCGCTCACCGAGGACACCCGTCCGCTGTTCGAGGGCCATGAGGATCGTGTCTCGTGGGACGCCCCGATCCACGGCGTCGAGAGCGTTGAATCCCTCCCCTGGGAGCCGAGCGTACTCAACATCAAGCCCTCGCGGTTTGGCTCGGTCGCATCGCTACTCGACACCATCGAGCACTGTCGCGAACACGGGATCACGTGCTACGGCGGCGGTCAGTTCGAACTCGACGTCGGTCGCGAGCATCTCCACGCGCTCGCGTCCTTGTTCTACCCCGACGGCTCCAACGACGTCGCGCCGCGGGCGTACAACGATCCCGATCTCGCGGACGAACTGCCGACGAGCCCGCTCGCCCCGCCGGCCGAACCGTCGGGACTCGGGTGGCGCTGACCGCTATCCGGCCGCAGCGACAGCCGGCCGAACGGTTATGGCCGGCCCGTTCACACGGCGCGCATGGTGAACATCGCGGTGACCGGCGCGGCCGGCAACGTCGGCCGGACGATCACTGATGCGTTCGACGACCACGACGTGACGCCACTGACGTACGAGGACGAGGACGACATCGACGGGATCGTCTGTGACGTCACCGATCGCGAGGCGTTCGTCGACGCCCTTGCGGGCCAAGACGTGCTGATTCACCTCGCGGGCAACCCCTCACCGTACGCCGACTGGGACGCCCTCAGCGAACCGAACATCGAAGGGGCCTACAACGCCTACGAGGCGGCGCTCGCGAACGATCTCGATCGCGTGGTCTACGCCAGCTCGAACCACGCGGTCAACATGGACGACGTTGACGAGCCCGACGAACCCGAGACGATGACCGCTGACGCACCGACGGTCCATCCCGACTCCCCGCCACGGCCGGATTCGTACTACGGGGTCACGAAAGTCGCTGCCGAGGCGCTCGGCAACTACTACGCCGACCGCCACGGGATCGAAGTCGTCAACGTCCGAATCGGCTGGCTCATGACTCCAGACGAACTCGCCGACACCCAGACCGATCCCGACGGTTCGCCACCCGAAGATGCCGCCCGGTTCGCCCGCGCGATGTGGCTCAGCCCACACGACTGCCGGGACGTTCTTCACCGAGCGGCCACAACCGATCTCCCCGAAACGCCCCTCACCGTCCACGCTGTCTCGCGGAACGACGATCGGTATCTCTCGCTGACCCACACCCAGCGGGTGCTCGGCTATCAGCCACGCGACAACGCGACCGAGGCGCTGGATCGCTGACCAACGGTCGTTCGCCACTCCGGCCGCGACTCGGCCAGGTTGCGGTTCGGCCGGGTCGCAGTTCAGGCCGATCGCGGCTCGGCCCCGAGTTACGATTCAGCCACTCAGCCGATGATCGTGACCGGAATCGAGACGCTGCGCGCGACGGTTTCGGCGACGCTCCCGAGGAGGAGCCGTTTCGGTCCCGAGCGGCCGTGACTCCCGATGGCGACGTGATCGACGTCGTGTTCGGCGACGTACTCGGCGATCGTCTCACCCGGTGTGCCGTCCGCGGTGGTCGTCGATACCGTCGCCCCGTGCTCTTCGGCCAGTGCTGTCGCTTCTGCACGCACCTCTTCGCTCTCCTCACGGGCTTCCTCGTACCACCGCTTGCCGAGACCGCTGCCAGTGGAGTTGTAGCCCCATTCCGCCGGGTTCAGGACGTGAATCGCCGTGATCGCTGCCTCGGGGTACTCGGTGAGCGTGTACTCCAGTGCGCGTCGCGACCGTTCCGATCCGTCGAACGGCACCAACATCTCCTTTGCCATGTTGTGGCGTATGAGAGGGAAACGCAAGAAGGTGCTGCCGCGGTCGAAGAACACTCATTTGCATAGGCATCTCGGCCCGCACGACTGTCGAGACGCCGTCCGCAGCCAACGACAAAAGTATATAGAGTTATGTCCGCGTCGGTCGACGCCACCGCATGAACAAACTCGACGGGGTTGACGCCGAGGCGCTGCGTCGCACCCTCGACGAGGTCACGGACGCCAAGGCGGCGAAGCGGCTGATGGTGGCGCTGGCGTACAAGAACGACACCCGCGTCGACACGCTGGCCGAGTGGTATGGAATCCCACGCTCGACGCTGTACTCGTGGCTCGACCGGTTCGAGACCCGCCCGATCGACGAAGCGATCCGGGACGAACACCGACCCGGACGACCCCCGAAGCTCGCCGCCGGTCAGCGTGCAGACCTCGAACGAACCCTCCGGCGCGCACCAGGTGCGTTCGGGTTCGAGGAGTCGTCCTGGACACCCGATCTCCTGCGTCGATACGTCGAGCAGCGATTCGGGGTAGCGTACTCGCTCGGCCACTCGCGACGACTGCTCCGTGAGATCAGGGGTGAAGCCTGATTCCGTCGATCGCAGCGTGGTGAGTCGCGCTGATGGGTCGCTCGACTGTTCGTTGTCCTCTCGTGACCACTGTCCAACTACTTCGATAGCACGACTGAGACGGTTTCGTTGCGGGGTCTGCCGTAGTGGCGTACTATGTCGCCGCCGGGTTTATGCGCTGTCGCTGTGCACGAACTACTATGAGTGATCGAGAGGCAAGCAGCGAGGCGCTCGGGCGACAGGCCGGCGCAGCGATCGGACAGCATTTCGGCGGTCTCGCGGGACGGGCCGTCGGCGAACTGCTCGCGACCGGACTCGCCGGTGTCGGTGTAGCGACCGGCTCCACCGGTGGCGCTGCGGCCGACACGACGACCGACGATCGCGACGACACCACCCAGGGTGATGTGGACGAGGAAGGAAGCGAGACGACCGAAGAGCGCAACGAGGGCGATGAGAGCGACGCGGAGTCTGGACGACCATCCTCGCGTGAGGACCTCGATGCGATGTCCTATCGGGAGCTCCAGCAGCTCGCGAAGGAGGTCGACGTGACCGCGAATCTCGCGCGCGAAGAGATGGAAAACCGACTCGTCGAAACGCTGGATCTCGACGAGTAAGCGCTATTCGAGCGTTTCGTCGTTGGTGTCTCCACGTCGGTACCGTCGGAGCCGGCGGTATCCTCTCACGTTGCCGTCGGCGTCGAGGTCGATCTCGTACCGCCCGAGGATGTCTTGGGTGTCCGGGATCGAGTTCCGTTCGATCACCTCGACTGTGGAGTACCAGCCGTCGTCGTCGGCCCGGACTTCGGTGATCCCGTCGAGCGGGCGGCCGATCAGGTCCGCGGCCACATCTCGGACCTGGTTGCGGATGTCGATAATGCCGAGCCCGTTCCCGCTCGTTCCATCGTCGCTCGATCCGGCGTCCGTGTCGTTTCCGCTCTCGTCACTGCTATCTGCACCGTCGTCCGTGACGCTGTTGAGCCGCTCGTCGATCGCATCGAGGGCTCCGGTGCGGTCCTCGCCGTCGGTTTCGGCATCGCGGATCTCCTGGAGTGTCTCCGGGTCGTCGATCTCGTCGAGCTGGGCTTCGAGTTCGTCGATGGTGTGATCGCTGGGGTCGAGGTCGGCCATTGCTGTATGTGTCTCAGGGGTCGGTAATCAATCCCCGGCCCAGCACCGGCCGGCAGGACGGATCTCGATCCGGAGTGGTGCGGGAGGGATGACGGTCAGTTGGGAAGGCTGGCGGTCGGCGAGCGTTACTGCTCGGCCTCTTGTTCTTGCTCTTCGCCCGTCTCCTCGATCCGGACTTCGGGTTCGTCGGGTTCGGGCTGGACCATCGGGGACGTGCCGAGCTCGAGGTCTTTCAGGTCCTCGAGCTCGCCGGACTGGCTCGCCATTTCGAGCTTTGATATCTCCTTGCTGTAGTGGAGGAAGGTGTCCACCGACGCGACGACCACCCGTGCCTCGACGGTCAGGATCTCGATCCCGACGACCGACACCCGTGCCCAGATGTCGATGACGATCCCCTTATCGAGGATGCGGTCGACTACTTCTGCGAGGCTCGCCGTACTCGGTCGTTCACTTGCCATGCCTCGACCCTTTGCCGGCTCCCCTTATGGGTGTTGGGGCTGCACCTGCCGTTGTCCCTCGGTTCTAGCCGCGAACTGCCTTCCAGCGCAGGCACCCATCTTTTAACGACTGGCGAACCAACCCTTTTGTACGGACGAACGCGTCCAGGTACGCCATGGCGAGCACACACCTCTACACGTACGGGATCACCGACGACGAAGTCGAGTTCGAGACCGAAGGCGTCGGCGACGCGACCCGCGTGTACGCGGTCGAGCACGGTAGCCTCGCGGCGATCGTGAGCGACAGCGAGACGATGGAACCCGACCGAAGCGACGAGAACCTCCGAGCGCACGACGACGTGCTCCAGGAGCTCCTGTACCGCGACGGTGGCCGGACCGTGGTCCCGATGCAGTTCGGGATGGTGTTCAAGAACGCCCGCGCACTGAAAGGCGTCCTGCGCGGCGGTCGACGGGCGTTCCGGAAGGCGCTGAACGATGTCGAAGGCCGGGTCGAGCTGGGACTCAAGATCCTCGCCGACGAGGGCGCGACGGTCGACCGTGAAGCGATCGCCGCATCGGTCGAGGAACGGCTCGGTCCGGTGAACGACGGTGAGGCCGATAACGGGCTGTTCAGCGACCGACTCGTACTCAATCGGTCGTACCTCGTCGAGCGGGACGACCGGGCGGCGTTCGACGAGGCCGTCGACGAGATCATCGACGAGTACGGCGAGGAGTTCACCGTGCAGTACACCGGCCCGTGGGCACCGTACAGCTTCGTCGACATCGAGATCGGGGCTAAACGGTGAGATGTTCGTCGTCGACGACCTCCTCGTGCGGCCGTTCGTCTCGCTGCTCAACGTGGTCCACGCGATGGCGATCGAAGAGCTGTACGATACCGAGGCGATCCGCGACGACATCAAGGAGAACCGACTGCTGTTCGAGATCGGCGAGCGCTCCCGTGAGGAGTACGAGGAGCGCCGAACCCGACTCGAACGACAGCTCGATGTGGCCGAACAGGCACGCGAGAACCTCCAAGGGAAAGTCGAGATCAAACGATGAGTGAGAAATCCATCGGCGGACTGATCCGAACAGCACTCCGCGACGCGCTCGAAGCGGCCGCCGACGCGGACGAGGACGGGCGCGCGCGGAGAACCGGCAGCGTCACCGACGGCAAGCGGCGTGCGGAGTACGGGATCACGGTCGGGACCATCAGGCCCGGCGAAGTCCCGAGCACCACCGAGGAATCCCGGACGGCCGCCCTCGAAACGACCGACACCGAGTACGCCACCAGCGTCCGACGCGCCGAGGACGGTCTCGTGGTCACAGCCGACCTGCCGGAGATCGATCCGGAGGGTCTCGCCGCCGGCGTCACCGACGACTCGCGGACGCTCCTGATCGCCGACGACGACCGACTGCTCACCAGAGTCGACCTGCCCGAGGGCGAGTTCGCCGTCGACGGCGCGTCGTACAACAACGCGGTGCTCGAAGTGTATCTCCGCCCAACCGAGGACACGAAACAATGACAGACGACTCCGACGCCACGGCCGGTCGATCGACGGACGAACGCACCGACGTCTCGGCCGATAGGATACCGACGGAGCCGCCGATCGTGCTGCCCGACGGCGGGGAGGAAGAATCCGAAAGCGGGGGAACCGAGGGGGACGAGGAAAGCGAAAACGGGGACACTCCGGAAAAAAGCGCACAGGGCGAACGCGACGCCGACGGGGAGGGGACGAGTCTGCTGTATCTCGACCTGAGCGGGCTGTTCGTCGACCTGCTCGGGGTCGAGATCGAACTGAACCGGGTCGAACTCGACCTCTCGGCCGTTCCGGGTCCGGGGAACCTCCTCGGAAACCTGCTGTCGCAGGTCGTGGGGCTCCTTGACGACGTCGCGGGAGCGATCGGCGACCTCGTTCCCGAAGGTGGGCTCAGCCCCGGCAACCTGCTGCCGGAGATCGAGATTCCATCGACGTCCGACGTGCTCTTCGGTGCGGTCAACGTCGTCCTCGATGCACTCCTCGACGCGCTCGGCGACGACGAAACAGCCGCAGACGACGATGATGGAACCGACGGCGACGAGAACGGAGAAGCGGACGACGAACGCGAGGCGAACGAAGACGACACCGAGGACGACTGACAGCCACGATCACCCATGAGCCAACGAGACGAAACCGCGGAAAAGATCTCGGAACTGAAAGCACAGCTCGGCTCCGACGGGGGCATGAGCGGGCTCCTCGACAGCGGTACCGACGACACTGCCGAGAGCGACACCGCTGAAGACGAATCGGACGCCCCGGATACCACGACGTCGGGCAGTGCCGATCTCCCCGAAATCGGCGAATCGGTCGGCCGAACGCTCGGTGGGCTGATCGGTCGTCGACTGGGCGAGGCGATCGGTCGGGAGTTCGAACTCGACGAACGGATGGTCACGATGGCGATGAGCTATCTCGACACGATGGAGGACGGAGAGGGGATCGAGCGTCTCGTCGGGAGTTCGGCCGACGAGACCGACGAGGAAACCGAAGCGGACACCGATTCCTCGGAGCTGTCCGACGACTTCGACGAACTGTCGACCCAGGAGCTCCAGTCGCTGGCCGATCAGCTGATGGACGAACTCGAAGCACGCTCGGAGGACGGATGAGGCCGTGAGCGATCAGTCGACTGCCGACAGCGAGGCGTCCGAGGGCGTCGAGGAGACGCTCGACGAGCTGTCCGAGACAGTCGAAAAAACGGACGAAGGCGACAGCAAGGGTAAGGACGCGGGAGACGAAATCGCCAATATCGACGCCTTGATCGATCGGGCGATGGACGACATCGAGGCGCTACTCACCGCTCACGAAAGCGACGATCCTTTCGAGGAGGTCCGCGAGGACCTTGACGATCTCATCGCGGTCATCGAGGAGATCGAGGAGCTCCTCGAAACGATCGATCTCACCGATCTCCCCGAGGCCGTCGATGTCTCGGAGTTGCCGGCCGCAATCGAGGCGGGCGAGGTTCCCAATGCGATCGCCGAGGGCGATCCCGGCGAGGCTGTCAAGTATCGCAAGCTCCTCCAGATCGTCGAACTCGGCGAACTCTGGAACGCAGTCGATGTCCGTGAGTTCTGGCGGAACAAACGCGAACTCGACGATGCCGCCGCCGACGTGACCGATAGCGGGGACGACGAGAACGGTCCGATCGAGAAGCTCCGTTCCCTCGGTGGTGACGATAGGGACGACAGCGATACCGACGCCGGTGGTGAGAGTAGCGAAAGCGTGGCCGGCACCGAAGGCGGTATGGAACGTGACGACATCGAAGTGCCGTCCGAGACGATCCAGCAGCGGGTCCAATCGAAGCTCAGCGACGCCGTCGGGGAGTTCAGAGAGAGCTTGCTCGACAGCAGAGAACGGATCGAAGCGCTCAAAGAGGAAAACGAGGCCCGAACCGGGGACGTCGAACAGCCCGACTCGCGGAACCCGACGGCTTATTCCTCGATCCCGAGTACACGAACCGACATGAGTGGCACGACGGCGTTTTCGACGGTGCCCGAGGAGACCCGGTACTCGTCGGCCCCGAACCGGCCGCGGCTCTACGGATCGCGCCTCGACCGGGCGGCGGAGGAGCACGATGAGTGAGCGTGGCGGTCCGACACGGCGAAGCGACAGTCTCGCGGACGTCGTCGAGATGTTGCTCGACAAGGGCGTCGTGATCAACGCCGACATCGCGGTTTCGGTCGGTGATACCGAACTCCTCGGCGTCCAGCTCCGAGCGGCACTCGCCTCCTTCGAGACCGCCGCGGAATATGGACTAGAGTTCCCCGACGGAACGGACATGCGCCGGGTCGAGGCGGCCTCGGACCGGACGCCGGTCGAGGAACTCGACGACGAGCGTGACGAGCCGGTAATCAACGAGAGCGGGTCGTGGCTCTCCGAACCGCCGATCACGAGCGACGAGAGCGAATCCGACGACCACGCGAAGCCACCCTCACAGCCCGGCGTCGGTGCGAGACCGCGGGTCGGCGAACGCTCCGATGTCGAGACCGACGAGAACGAGGACGGCGACGATGGCGATGACGAACCGGACGAAACCGGCGAGGGCAGCGATGACGAAGATTGATCTCGACGGCGACGACGCCGCCGACGGGCTGATGACGCTGGTGCTCGCTGTCATCGAGATCCTCGTCGACGCGCTCGAACGCGAAGCGATCCGCCGGATGGAGTCTGGCGAGCTGACCGACGAGGAGGTCGAACGCCTCGGCACACAGCTCGCGGCGGTCGAAGAAGAGATCGACCGACTCGAAGCCGAGGCGGAGGTATCCGAACCGGTCGACGACCTCCGCGGCGAACTCGACGAGCTCGTCACCGATCTCGTCCATCGGGCGCACGAGTCCGACCGGGCCGAGCAGGGCGTGATTCGGGATGAGTGAGTCGGCGAACGAGTTCGAGACCGGACGGTATCTCTACTGTGTCGTGACCGTCGACGACGAGACGACTACCGGCGAGGAACTCGCACGGACGGGTGTCGACGACGAACCAGTGTATCTCGTCGTCGAGGACGATCTCGGTGCGGTGGTCCACGCCTGCGACGCACTCTACGACGCTGCCGACCCCGACGTGGTCCGAAAGTGGCTCCTCGATCACCAGGCAACGATCGATGCGGCGGGCGAGCGCTTCGGGACGCCGTTGCCGTTCCAGTTCGACACTATACTGACCGGCGACGACGACCGCGTGCGCGAGTGGCTCACCGAGGAATCGGCAACGCTCACGCCCCATCTCGATGCGCTCGCGGACCACTGGGAGTACCGAGTCGAAGTCAGTCGAGACGACGCGGTTCTCGACGAGGACCTCACGGCCGACGACGATCGTCTCGCAGAGCTCGCCGATCGGATCGAGTCGGCGGGCGAGGGGACTGCCCATCTCCTCGAAACTCAGTACGAACAGCGCCTCGACGAACTCCGTCACGAGCGCCAGGCCGAGCGAACGCGGGAACTGGCCGAACGACTCGAACCGCACGCCAGCGAGGTTCGAGAACTCTCACCCGAGCGTTCGACGACGCTCGACGACGATACGAACGATGACGATGCTGGGGGGGCGACTACCCAGGCACGTGCCTCGGTGCTGGCTCACGAGTCAGACGAGGAGGTGATCGGTGACGTGCTCGACGAGGTGGCGGCCGAGTCAGGTGTCGAGGTGCGCTTCACTGGGCCGTGGCCACCGTACACGTTCGCCCCGACGTTCGACGAATGAAGCCATCGAAACCAGAGAACGGCGCGGTGGTCGACCTCGTGGACGCGATCCTCCGTGACGGGGTCGTGCTCCAGGCCGACGTCATCATCTCGGTCGCCGACGTCCCGCTGATCGGGTTGAAACTCCGCGCCGCACTCGCGGGGATGGATACGATGACCGAGTACGGCATCTTCGAGGAGTGGGACGTGACGCACCGTCGTCGGGCGCGCGACGACACACGACAGTCCTCGTTCGCCGCATCCGAGCGCACCCCGATCGACGCCGAGCAGGCGAACACGGACAGCCAGGACACGAACGCGGAAACCGACGAATAACGGAGATACACGGTCGATACCGTCGCCGAACGACCGCTCTATTCGCTCGTCTCGTTCGGGGCCTGGCCGGTTTCGAGTCCCTCGTCTGCGGGGACTGTCGGCGTGTTCTCGAACGGTGTCCCGGTCTCCTCGGGTGGTTTCTGGCCAGTTCCGAGCGCCTCGTCGTCCGGCGCGCTGGGGGCGTCTCCGCTGGTCGTGGTGGCGGCGCTCTCTCCAGTGCTCGCGCCGCCGGCGCTTTCGCCAGCAGTATCGGTTGTGTCGTCGCTGCCGGTGGCGTCGCTGCCATCGCCGTTTTCGCCACCGCCGGCGTCACCGCTTTCGCCGCTGCCGCCGTCGGTGTCACTGCTTTCGTTGCTACTCCCGCTACCGAGCTGTGAACAGCCGGCGAGCAACACGAACCCAGTCGCGCTCCCTACGCCGACGAGATACTGCCGTCGATCCATTATCACACCGATCGGATCATGCAACGAAAACGTTCGGATATGCCGGCCGGGACGGCTCCGTCACCCGGCGTATCGTTTAGGGGCGTCGACCGACAACCCTGCTCTGATGTCCGCGAGCGCCTACCGCGACGTCCGCTCGATCGCGGTCCACGTCGAGGACGTGGTGGCCGCGATCGAGGCGAACCGGAGCGACGGTCCCCGGACGGTGCTCCGGGTGACGCCGCCGTTCGACGGCCGAATGCGGGCCCGACTCCACGTCGAACACGCCGGCGAGTACGCCGAGCGCGACGATCCGGACCCGATCCACGTTGCACCCTCGCGGCTCGTCGCGGACCCGCCCGCTCGCCCGACGCCGGACGGGACCGCCGACCGTCTCCGCGCCGATCCCGACGCGACGTACACCGTCGAGACTCATCACGAGCGCCACGCGGCGGCGATGACGGCGTGGCGCGAGGCGCTCGCCGGATCGATCGTCGACTCGATCACGCTCGATGGGCTGGATGGTCCTCACGGCGTCGACGTGGTCGTCCTCGGCTGAGTCATCTCGTCCGGTTTATCCGATGGCCGAGGCTATCGTGCGCCATGAGCGACGACACGCCGTCGATCCTGAGTCACGAAGAGGAAGCGATCGCTGCCGCGCTCGCCGAAGGGACCGATCCCGTCACCATCGCCGACGACCTCGACAGCTCGGTCGCGGCGGTCGAAGCGTCGATCGACCGCATCCGCGAGAAGACCGAGCGGGCGTTCGCCACTCTCGAAGCCAGCCCGTTTGCCGCCGACCTCGCGCACGACCTCGACCCCGAGCGTCGCGCCGCACTCCGAACCGCGCTCGGTGAGTGAACAGTCTCTATCCCGCCCAAAACTCGCTGTCCGTGAAACGTCGAAAACCGTCCAAGGACGTCGGAACGGTCGTCTCGGCTGCGTTTGCTGCTATCGAAACGAGCCGTTACCATCACGACAGTTGCTACGAACGTGCGTCAACGCTCACCATAGTATAAGTCACTCCAGTACGATAGATCGTTTGGGGCCGTCAGTATGTCACGGAGGACCGAACGAGTGCTCGCCCGTGGGACCGGCGAGACGAACGGGGTCGGCGCAACGCTCGCGTCGCTGTACGCGAACTACCGGGACGATCCCCGGACACAACCGATCCAGGCGATCGCGTTCTGGCTGGCAGTCGGACTGCCCGTCGTCACTCTCTCACTGTTCGCAACCGGGCTCTCGAACGGAGCGGAAGTGACGCTGTTCGTTGGGTTGTTGGGTCTGAACGCCGTCGCAGTCGTCGCCGGCCACGCCCACCGCGCCTGAGGCGTGGCCGACTCGCCCGTTTCACTCGCCCGAGAGCGCCGCCCGAAGTCGGGGCCACTCCGCGGCGATGGTCCGGCGCTTGAGCAACACGAATCCCGTGAAGATCAACACGAATCCGGCGACCGTCGCCGCATCGATCGATTCGCCGAGAACGAGTGCGCCCGAGATCGCGGCGAACACCGGCGCGACGTACGAGACGAGGTTGATCTCGATCGGACCGAGTCGATCGAGCAGATCGAAGTAGATCAGGAAGCCGACCGCGCTCGCCCCGATCGAGAGGTACGCGAGCGCGGCGAGCGCACTCGGCGTCACTGCGACCCCCGCGATCGACTCGCCGAGGACGACGCTCACACCGTGTAACAGGAGTGCGCCGCCGACCATCGACCACGCTTCCATCGTTTCGATCGGAAGATCGGCGGGGATCCGACGGGTCAGGACGCTCCCGAGCGCGAACGCGACCGCCGCAGCGAAGACGAGTCCTTCCGCGAGCAGATCACCATTGAGGAGGTTCGACGGGTCCGGACTGGTCAACACCGCTACGCCGACGAGTCCGAGCAGGATACCGGCGGTTCCAGCGGTGGTGAGGCGTTCATTGGGGAGGAACACCCGCGCGAACGCACTCGTCAGCACGGGCGAGAGGCTCACGACGACCGCCGCGGCCGCGCTGGTGGTCCCCTGCTCGCCGACGAACAGGAAGGCGTGGTACGCGGCGATCAGAAAGACCGCGCCGACTCCGACGAGCGCCCACTCGTTTCGGCCCCGTGGCCGCCACCGATCGGTCGCGTAGACCGCGTAGCCGAGCATCAAGAGGCCGGCGACGTCGTACCGAAACGCCGCGAAAAGGACGGGCGGAAAGTATGCGAGACCCGCCTTGATCGCCATAAACGCGGTCCCCCACAGGCCGGCGAGGACGAGAAAGGCGAGGAGGTTGCGGTAGCGCACCACCGACGATCGGCGGGGCCGAGACCTGAACGTTACGCACTCGGTTCGTCCGCCGCCCGTTCGTCTCGCTCCTCCAGATCGGATTCCGTGGCCTGTGCTCGTTCCTCGGGAGGATCGAGTGGCGTGCTCTGCCAGTAGGGATGATCGTCGACCGCCCGAAAACACGCCGTCTCGTGGTCCGGTCCGGCGTCGAACCGTCCCGGATCGTCCTCACGGCACGCCTCACGGGCGTGAGGACACCGGGTGTGGAACCGACAGCCGGCGGGAGGATCGCGCGGCGAGGGCACGTCGCCGGCGAGTGCCTCGACGTCGCGGTCGCGCTCTTCGGTGTTCGCCCGCGGGACGCTTTCGAGCAGCGCCTCGGTGTAGGGATGGCTCGGGCGCTCGAAAATGTCGTCGACGGGGCCGATCTCCACGATCTCGCCGAGATACATCACCGCGACGCGGTCCGAGATGTGCCGTACCACCGAGAGGTCGTGGGCGATGAACAGGTAGGTCAGGTCGAACTCGTCTTGGAGATCCCCCAGCAGATTCAGGATCTGGGCCTGGACCGAGACATCGAGCGCGCTCACGGGTTCGTCGAGCACCACGAACTCGGGATCGAGCGCGAGTGCGCGGGCGATCCCGACGCGCTGGCGCTGGCCGCCCGAGAACTCGTGGGGGTAGCGCTCGCGCTGGGCCGCCGAGAGGCCGACCCGTTCGAGGAGGTCGGCGACGCGCTCGTCGCGTTCTTCGCGCGTGTCGATCCCGTGGACGTCGAGCGGTTCGCGCACGATCTCACCGACGGTCTGGCGGGGATCGAGGCTCGAAAACGGGTCCTGGAAGACGATCCCCGCACGCTGACGGAACGCCGTCTCCTCGTCACCGGACAGCTCACCGACCGCCTCACCGTCGAAGCGCACGGTCCCGGCGGTCGCTTCGCGGAGCCCGAGCAGGGTCTCGCCGGTGGTCGACTTCCCACAGCCCGACTCGCCGACCAGTCCGAGTGTCTCGCCGCGCTCGACCCCGAACTCCACGCCGTCGACCGCCCTGACGGCCGTCGGGTCCCGTCCCAGCAGCCGGTCGAGCAGCGAGTCGTTCTCGTAGTAGTGCTTTTCGAGGCCATCGACGCTCACCAGCGGTTCGTCCGGCTCTCTAGCCTGCCGTTCGTCCACGTCGACCCCGTCGTGATCGAGTCGTTCGCTCATGTGTCACTTCCTCCGTCGGATTCGTCGAAGTACCCCTCCGGCAGCGCGCGCGCCTCGTCGAACTCGTGATCGGCGAGATAGCACTTCGCGGTGTGGGAGGTCGCGTCGCCTGGCACGCCGTCGCTCCCTGTAGCCGACCCTGCCGCATCCGCTCCCGTCCCGTCCGCCTCCTCAGCGACGCCCGCACCGTCGACCGCAAACGCGGGCGGCTTGTCGAGACACTCCTCCATCGCCTTCGGACACCGATCGGCGAAGTAACACCGATCGTCCATCTCTGCGGCGACCAGGCTCGGGACGTTGCCCTCGATCGGATCGAGGCGTGGAGCGGGATCGTCGAGGTCCGGGATCGACCCCAAGAGTCCCTGCGTGTAGGGATGCACAGGGCTATCGAACACGTCTTCAAGACTGCCGTGCTCGACGATCTCGCCGGCGTACATCACCCCGAGCCGATCGCACGTTCTGGCGATCACCCCGAGGTCGTGGGTGATCAGCACGATCGCCATGTCGAGTTCGTCCTGGAGGTCGGCCAGCAGATTGAGAATCTGGGCCTCGATGGTAACGTCGAGCGCGGTGGTTGGCTCGTCGGCGATCAGGAGATCGGGTTCGCCCGCGAGCGCCTGCGCGACCATCGCGCGCTGGAGCATTCCGCCCGAGTACTGGTGTGGGTACTCCCCGGCGCGCGCTTCGGGGTCGGGGATTCCCACCTGTCCGAGCAGCTCGATCGCGCGCTCGTGGCTCTCCTCGCCGACGTAATCCCGCGTCGGAATGACCGTGCTCGCCAGCATCGACCCGAGTCCAAAGCCCTGGGTGCGCGAGCGGGTCGAGCGCGGGTTCGTGCTCGCGCGGCGCTGCACTTCTACTGCTTCGGCGATCTGCTCGCCCACGGTGATCGAGGGGTTGAAGCTGCTCATCGGATCCTGAAAGATCATGCTCACCGAGGAGCCTCGAAGCGAGCGCCGGACTTCGGGGGGCACGCGCCGGAGATCGACCGCATCACCGTCGACGGCGTCGGGATGCGACGCTGCCATCTCGCTGGCGAGGTCGGCGTCGCGATACCACACCTCTCCTGCGACGATCTCGCCGGGTGACTCGACGAGATCGATGAGCGACAACGCCGTGACCGACTTCCCGGAGCCGGACTCGCCGACGACACCGAACACCTCGCCGTCGTGGACGGTCAAATCGACCGACTCGACCGCGTTGACCTGCCCTTCCTCGGTGAAGAAACGAGTCGTGAGGTCGCGAACGTCGAGCAGGGGCTCGGAACTCTCTCCGCCAGCCATCACGCCCCACCCCCTTCGCCTTCGATACCGGGATCGAGGGCGTCGCGGAGCCAGTCGCCGATCAGGTTGACGCCGATCACGGTCAGTACGATCGCGATGCCTGGCATCGTCGAGATCCACCACGCGGTGGCGAGGTAGTCACGGCCCTGTGCGATGTCGAAGCCCCACGAGAGGTTCGCGCCCGAGAACCCGAGATACGACAGCGAGCTCTCGAGGAGGATGATCGCCGCGATCTGGATGGTCGCGAGCACCAGAATGGGGGTGATGCTGTTCGGCAGCACGTGTTTCCGGAGGATGAACCCGTCGCTCGCGCCGACCGACCGTGCGGCCTTGACGTACTCGGCGTCGGTGATCGAGAGCGCCTCACCCCTAGCCACCCGGGCGAACCACACCCAGTTGACCAGCGCCACCACGATGATCACCGTTCCAGGCAGCGCGAACGAGGGTGGCATCTCGGAGGCGAACCCGAGCGCGACGATCGGATCGGGCACCCTGACCGTCGCACCACCGAACAGTCCCACGAGCGCGACTGCGAGCACCAGCGAGGGGAACGCGAGCATGATGTCTGCGCCCCGCATCAGCGCGTCATCGACCTTCCCACCGTAGTAGCCCGCCGACAATCCCACGGTCACGCCGAGCACGGCGGCGATCGCGGTTCCGAGAACCCCAACGAGCAACGAGGTCCGTGCGCCGTAGATCACCCGCGAGAGCATGTCGCGACCGAGCGAGTCAGTACCGAGAGGGTGGGCGGCGCTCGCGCTGATGTTCGTAGTCTCGTTCACGATCTGGATCTCGCCGTCGACCATCTGTGATGTGGTCTCGTTGGTCTGTGTGCTGAATCCGAGAGGCGGCAGCGACGAGTTGTTGAGATCCTGTTCGAAGGGGTTCTGCGGGGCGAGCACGGGTGCGAACACCGCCACTAGTACGACCGCGACCACGAGCACGATCCCGACTTTCGCCAGCGCATTGCCGCGGAGTTCGCGCCGGAGGTTCCGCAGGGTGCGTGGCCGGATCATTCGTTCGCCACCTGCGGGTTGAGCGAGGCGTAGAGTGCGTCCACGAGGAGGTTGACGATCACGAACCCGGCCCCGATCACGATCAGCGAGCCCTGGATCATCGGCCAGTCGCGCGCGTTGATCGCGTTGATCACCAGGGTACCCAGTCCGGGCCACGCGAACACCGCCTCGGTGATGACCGCGCCGCCGATCAGCGTCCCCAGTTGGAGGCCGACCACCGTGATGACGGGAATCAGCGTGTTCCGGAGGGCGTGTTTGTATCGCACCAGCGTCTCGGGCAGCCCCTTTGCGCGCAAGGCCCGAATGTAGGTCTTGCCGAGCTCGTCCAACATACCGCTCCTGGTGAGGCGGGTGATGAGCGCGGTGAAGTACGTTCCCAATGTAATTGCCGGGAGCGTGATGTGGGCGAGCCACGTCACCAGGCCGTCGAAGCTGCCCTCGGTGAACAGCATCTCTACCGCGGGAAGGAACCCGACGAGCCGCCGACTCGTGGGGAACAGCCCGAACTGGACGGAGAGCACGAGTACCAGCATGATGCCGAGCCAGAAGTTGGGCGTGCTGATTCCCACCAGCGAGAACCCCGTCGCGCCGTAGTCGGCGGGCTGGTGGCGATGCGTCGCGCTGATCACGCCGAGCGGGATCGACAGGATGACGGCAACGATGGTCGCGGCGATCGCGAGTTCGAGCGTCGCGGGCAGTCGGTTGAAGATGCGAGTGCTCGCCGCGGTGCCCGAGATGTACGAGTAGCCCATATCGCCCTGGAGGAGATTGAGGAGGTAGTCGACGTACTGGACGTAGATCGGACGATTCAGCCCGAGTTCGGCGGCGATCTGGTCACGGAGCGCCTGGCTTGCATCCAGCGGCGCGACGAACGTGATCGGGTTGCCCGGCGTGACGAAGCGCAGGAGGAAGACCACGGTCACGACCCCCCAGATCACGAACACGCCCTGGAGCGTGCGCTTGAGGAGGAACCGACCGGTCGTCATCGCCTCGGTCCTCCCGCCGTCGACACCGCCCGATCGCCGACCATGCAGGGTTGCTGGCGAGCTGGCTCCATTCGGACGGTCAGCTCGTCGAGCTCATCGCGTAGGCGTTGATGCGCTCGTCGCGGCGTGCACTCCACTCCACCCGATTGCTCACGCCGTAGACGCTGTACTGGCGATTCAGGAAGATCCACGGGGCTTGCTCGCGACAGAGCGCGTTCGCTTCCTTGAGGAGCGACGCGCGCCGCTCCTGGTCGCTCGTGGACTGAGCTTCCGAGATGAGCGAGTCGAGCTCGTCGTTGCTGTAGGAGGTGAGCGCACCGTCGCTCGTCAACAGCGGGATGATGGTCTGGCTCGCGTCGAACGTGGCGTTACCCCACCCGATCAGGTAGAAGTTCGGGCCGGTCGTGATGTCGCCGTCGGTGAGTTCACCCGCAAGCGAGGTGAACTCGCGCTGGCTGATCCCACACGAGACGTTCGACAGCGAGTCGATCTGGCTCACGACCGCCTGGGCGATCTCGACGTCCTTGAGATAGCGCCCGACCGGCGTGTGAAGCGTGATCTCCGCGCCTGCAAAGCCGCTCTCCTCGACCAGCGACTCGGCCCGCTCCTGATCCTGTGGGTAGGGTTCGACGTTACCGTTGTATCCGACGAACCCCTCCAGCGTCGGCTGTCCCGTCGGATCAGCGAACCCCGAGAGCACGTTCTCGATGATCCCTTGGAGGTTCACCGCGTAGTTCATCGCCTGGCGGAACTGCGGGCTCGAAAACGGCTCGACGTCGTACCGCATCGCGTTGTAAATAATCCGTGTGCTCGGGACCGCGCTCAGCCCCGCGCTGTTGCTGGAACGGACCCGCTGGGCGTCCTGTGGTGGGACGTTGACCGCGACGTCGGTTTCGCCCTCCAGCAGCTGGTTGACCCGGGTGCTCGACTCCTCCGCGGCGTTGAACGTGAGCTGTGAGATGTCCGCCGGCTCGCGCCAGTAGTCCTCGTACCGCGAGAGCACCACCCGGACGCCCTGTTCGTAGGTATCGAGCTGGAACGGCCCGGTGCCGTTCATGTTCTGGGCGATCTCCTCCCCGGAGCGCTCCTCGACCCACGACTGCTGCATGATATCACAGTACGTGGCAAAGGAGGCGAACACGATCGGATTGAACCCGTCGGACATGACGTCGACCGCGCGCTCGCCGTCGACGACTTCCGCGCCGGTCACGCCAGCGAGCTGGTCGGCCTGCGGGCTGGCGAAGCCGACGTCCTCCTGAACGATCCGGTTGATGCTGAAGGCGACGTCTTCGGGGGTGAGGTCGTCGCCGTTGTGGAAGGTGACGCCCTCTTGGATCGTAAAGCGCACTCGGCCCTCCTCGACCCGCTCGTAGTTGGTGGCGAGCTTCTGGATGATCTTCCCCTCCGCATCGCGTGCGAGCACGCCCTCGTAGGCGTGGAGCACCACGTTGTCAGTTGGCGTCTCGCGGTGGTTCTGCGGGTCGAGCGTCGACGGTGGCTGGCCCTGCGTGATCGTCACCGAGAACTCGCCGGTGCCCGATCCGCCTCCGCTCTCGTTGCCACCACCGCTTTCGTTGCCTGCGGTACTGTCGCTGCCTTCCGTTCCACCGCTGGTGGGCTGGCCCCCTGCGGTGTCGGCCCCGCCGCTGGCGTTGCCGCCGCCAGAACCGTTGTCGCCACCGTTGCCACCACCGGAACAGCCGGCGAGCGCGGTCGTCGCCGCCGCACTCCCGGCGAGCGCGAGAAAGCGCCGCCGGCTCGTCGAACGATCATCCGGGTCGGTCATGTTCCGCACATTGGCGCATCGTGGTATATATGCTGCGGTAGAAGTTAACAGCCCTACTGATCCATGTTCTATCTCCTCACTGGCATCTCAAACGATACGCCGATCGAAAGTCCGTTCCGACATTCATCGGTATGATATGTTCGCGATCTCGTACTGATCTCGGGTCGAGTGCATTCCAGACGGGATTCATCGTTCGTTGACAGGCAATTACCCGACACACGGGAAACTCACATATCGAACCTACAGTTCAGGAATAGCGCCCCTGTCGTTTACCGCAACCCCAGTCATTATTTGTTGGGGATTGCAGACTCGGGAGTATGTCCCGAGATACCGATCGACGAGAGTTTCTGAAAGTCACGGGTTCGGTCGTCGCGTCGTCGGCCTTCATCGGAACAGCGAGCGCAGCGGGCCGTGGAAGTGGCACTCGATACGCGGCGTTCAACGTCGTGGACCTGAACACGGAGCAGGTACAACAGAAGGGCGACGAACAAGCTGCTGCTGCCGCTCGCGTGATTCAAGAGATCGACCCGGATATCCTCGTCGTAAATGAGCTCGCCAACAACATTCAAAGGGCGCGGGTCGAAGACGGCGTCCCCACGGAGAAGACGAACATCCAGGCGTTCGTCGACAACTATCTCAGTGAACCACAGCACCGAACCCTCGACGGTATCGAGTATCAGTATACCCTCCAACCGACCAGCAACACGGGCGTCCTTCCGGAGGAGCCCTACGATTTCAACAAGGACGGCGTCGCTGGCGAACGTCCGGGGGACGCGTTCGGGTTCGGCGTCTTCCCTGGCCAGTACGCGTTCGGGATCGCGAGCAAACATCCGATCGAGGAGGCTGGCATCCGGGCGTTCCAGAAGTTCCGCTGGACCGATATGCCCGGCAACCTGATTCCGATCGAAGGAGAGTCCGGGGTCGATCCAGAGGGAATCTACCTGACGGAGGCCGAGACGGCTGTCTATCGACTCTCCTCGAAAACCCACATCGATGTCCCGTTCGAGGTGGACGGTGGGACGGTCCACGGACTGTTCAGCCATCCGACCCCACCCGTCTTCGACGGTCCGAACAACTTCAATGGGCGGTGGAATCACGACGAGGTGCGGTTCTTCGCGGACTACGTCGCCGGGGCGGACTACATCTACGACGACAGTGGGATGAGGGGTGGACTCGCGGATGACGCCTCGTACGTCCTGATGGGCGATATGAACGCCGGACCGGGAGACGAACCACTCGATCCGGCGACGAAGTACTTCATCGAGAACGATGATTTCACCACCCGACGCCTGCCGACGAGTCCGGGTGGCGCACAACGAGGCAACCCCTACGCAACCGCCACCTTTGAGAACAGACCGAAAGTCGATTGGGTTCTTCCGTCACCGGACCTCTCGTTACGGTCGTCCTCTGTCGTCTGGCCGAGCAAGAACGCTTCCAAACGCGGACTCGGCGAGGCCGTCGACACTGCGTCGGACCACCGACTGGTCTGGGCAGATATTGACAACCGGCAGCGAGGGGCCTCCGGACGGTCATCACGATGATCGACTCGCCCAGCGACTCATCGTCCTCCACCGAAACGATTCTGTAGTGCGTTCGGTGGATATCCGCTGAAGCGCGTCGGTTGCTCCGGTACTTCTCTTCGCGACAGCTCCGGTGAGTCACCGATGTCCGTGAGGAAGTCGTCGACCGGCCCAGCAGCCCGTACTGTTAAGTTTGCGTGTGTGATAGCGTTGGCATGGCCGCCTACGGCCGGCCGACCCTCCGGGATCTGTTCGACGACTCGCCCACACCCCACATCGCCCACCCGCCGCGGACCCATCACCGGGAGTTCTACGTCGCCACCGACGGGTCTTTTCGCGTCGCGGGTGGCGGGCTCGGTGTCGTGATCGAAACCCGCGACGGCGAGCGCGTCGCGCGGCTCTCGATCCCCGACGACCCACCGGACAACAACGTCGCCGAGTACCGCGCGCTCCATCTCGGTCTCGACGTGCAGCGTGGCGAATCGCCGGCGAGCGTAGATCAGCCAGAGGCAGCGGCTCCGATCGAACGAACGACTGCCGCGAAA